>JBGSWX010000396.1:0-3147 GCA_041751695.1 Burkholderiaceae bacterium
CTCGGCGCCGCACTGATGCGGCCGTATATCGAAGAGCTGGCAAGAATCGCCGACACGTTTATCAGCGTGTACCCGAACGCGGGCTTGCCCAACCCGATGAGCGAAACTGGTTTCGACGAAACGGCCGACGTGACGTCGAGCTTGCTGAAGGAATTCGCGCAAGCCGGCTTCGTCAACATTGCCGGCGGCTGCTGTGGCACGACACCGGAACACATTCGCGAGACTGCGCTCGCGCTCGAAGGCCTCGCGCCGCGCGCCGTCCCCCAAGTGCCGCCGCTGATGCGACTGTCCGGCCTCGAGCCGGTCACCATCACCGACGAATCATTGTTCGTCAACGTCGGCGAGCGCACCAATGTGACCGGCTCCAAGGCGTTTGCGCGGCTTGTGTTGAACGATCAGTACGAAGAAGCGGTCGCGGTCGCGCGCCAGCAGGTCGAATCGGGCGCGCAGGTCATCGACGTCAACATGGACGAGGCCATGCTCGACTCGGCCGCGGCGATGAGTCGGTTCCTGAAGCTGATCGGCTCCGAGCCCGACATCGCGCGCGTGCCGTTGATGATCGACAGCTCGAAGTGGAGCGTGATCGAAGCCGGGCTGAAGTGCGTGCAAGGCAAGTGCATCGTCAACTCGATTTCGATGAAGGAAGGCGAGGCGCCGTTTATCGAGCAAGCGAAACTCGCGCGACGCTACGGGGCAGCCGTCATCGTGATGGCGTTTGATGAGCAGGGCCAGGCCGATACCCTGGAACGAAAGATTGGAATCTGCGAGCGCAGCTACCGGCTGTTAGTCGACACCGTCGGCTTCCCGCCCGAAGACATCGTGTTCGACCCGAACGTGTTCGCGATCGCCACCGGCATTGAAGAGCACAACAACTACGCGGTCGACTTCATCGATGCCACGCGCTGGATCAAGCAGCATCTGCCGCTGGCCAAGGTCAGCGGCGGGGTCAGCAACGTGAGTTTCAGCTTTCGCGGCAACGATCACGTGCGCGAGGCGATTCACACGGTGTTTCTGTATCACGCAGTGCGCGCCGGCATGACGATGGGCATCGTCAACGCCGGTCAGCTCGGCGTGTACGAGGAGATCGAGCCGACGTTGCGCGAAGCGGTCGAAGACGTCGTGCTGAACCGGCGCGCCGATGCAGGCGAGCGCCTGGTGCAGCTGGCCGAAACGATCAAGGCCGGCGGTAAAGAGCGCAAGGAAGACCTCGCGTGGCGCACCGAGCCGGTCGACAAGCGGCTGGCGCACGCTCTTGTGCGTGGGATCACGCAGTACATCGTCGAAGACACCGAGGAGGCGCGCGTGCAGGTGGACGCGCGCGGCGGACGCCCGATCGAAGTGATCGAAGGGCCGCTGATGGACGGCATGAACATCGTCGGTGACCTGTTCGGAGCCGGGAAAATGTTCTTGCCGCAAGTCGTCAAGAGCGCGCGCGTGATGAAGCAGGCGGTCGCCCATCTGATTCCGTATATCGAAGCGCAAAAGGCGGCGTCCGGCGGCGAGATGCGCGCAAAGGGCAAGGTCGTGATCGCCACCGTCAAGGGCGACGTGCACGACATCGGCAAGAACATCGTCTCGGTGGTGCTCCAGTGCAACAACTTCGATGTAGTCAACATGGGCGTGATGGTGCCGGCCGAAAAAATCCTCGCCATGGCGCGCGAAGAGAAAGCCGACATGATCGGACTGTCGGGCTTGATCACGCCTTCGCTGGAAGAAATGCAACACGTGGCGCGCGAGATGCAGCGGCAGGGCTTCAAAGTTCCGCTGCTGATCGGCGGTGCCACCACCTCGCGCGTGCACACCGCCGTGAAGATCGCGCCGCACTACTCGAACGGCCCGGTCATCTACGTGTCGGACGCGAGCCGCTCGGTCGGAGTTTGCCAGAGCCTGGTGTCGGACGACGCGGCGGCGAAGTACATCGCGGATATCAAAACCGAATACGAGCGCGTCCGTACACAGCACGCCGCGAAAAAAGCGCCGGACTTGGTCTTGCTGGCCGAGGCGCGCGTCAATGCGACGCGGGTGGACTGGTCGAACTACGCCTCGCCGAAGCCGAAATTCCTCGGCCGCCGCGCGTTCAAGAACTACGACCTGGCGATGATTGCGAAGTACGTCGACTGGGGTCCGTTTTTCCAGACGTGGGATTTGCACGGCCCATTTCCGCAGATCCTTGCCGATGAAGTCGTTGGAGAACACGCCAGGCAAGTGTTTGCCGAGGGCGAAAAAATGCTCGAGCGGATCGTCAATGAGCGCTGGTTGCGAGCCAACGGCGCAGTCGCGTTTTATCCGGCCAACTCGGTGGGTGACGACATCGAGGTCTACGCGGATGAGTCACGCGACCGTGTGCTGTTTACCTGGCACGGATTGCGACAACAGACTCGAAAGCCGGTGATCGGCGGCGTGCCAAACCCGAATCAGTGCCTCGCCGACTTCATCGCGCCGAAGACTTCGGGCATCGCGGACTACCTTGGAATGTTCGCGGTGACTTCCGGTATCGGCGTCGATAAACGAGAAGCGATGTTTCAGGCCAAACACGATGACTACGGCGCCATCATGCTCAAGGCCATCGCCGACCGCCTGGCCGAGGCGTTCGCCGAGATGCTGCATGAGCGGGTGCGCCGCGACCTGTGGGGTTACGCACCCGACGAGGCGCTGACCAACGAAGAACTGGTGAAGGAAACGTACCGCGGCATTCGCCCGGCGCCCGGCTATCCGGCGTGCCCAGAGCATTCTGTCAAGCGCGACGCTTTCGAAGCGCTGCACGCCGAAGGGATCGGGATGGCGCTGACGGAAAATTTTGCAATGAGCCCGGCGTCGAGCGTCAGCGGTTTTTATTTTTCGCATCCGCAATCGAAGTACTTCAACGTCGGCCGCATCGGCCGCGATCAACTCGAAGACCTGGCGCAGCGGAAAAGCGAGACGGTGAACGAACTCGAGCGCTGGCTCGCGCCGAATCTGGGCTAAGCCGGACCTGCGGCCGGCTTAGCCTCGCCTCGTTCGAGCGGACGCGCTGCGCCGCTCAACTCGTCGAGCGGTTAAGCTGGTCCGGTGACCAAGGTGCGACGACGCAGGTGCATTTTGCTGGGGCTGGCTGCCTTCGCTCTGGTCGCATGCAGCCGCTCCGACCCCGAGCGCGAGCTGCGCTCC
>JBGSWX010000397.1:0-6700 GCA_041751695.1 Burkholderiaceae bacterium
CCGGCGCCCGCGCCGCCGGTCGATCCCGCACCGCCGGACGTTCCGCCTGTGCCGCCAAAAATCGCCGACGAGCCGTCCGCGTCATCGCAAACCGCGCAGACTTCAACACTGCCGCTTGGCGCGCAGGCGCTGCCGACCAAGGGCCGCATCGTCTATCGCACGTCATACACGCGCCTGCTTGGCATCAAAGCGCTGACGTACGTCGACTGGTCGATCGACCCTGACAAGGCTACGTACGAACTGTGGCTGCGCACCGTCGATCCTGCCGGGTTGCTCGATCTGCGATCGACCGGCACGCTGAAATCATTCGGCATTGCGCCCGACAACTACATCGAGAAGATTGAGATCGCCAATCGCGAGCTGCGCGCGGACTTTGACTGGAAGATGAGCGCCGTCAGCTTCATCGGACGCGGCGCGGGCCAGCCGGTGAGCTTCGGTGAAGGCACGCAGGATCCGCTGTCACTGCAGTTTCATCTGCCGCTCCTGGCGCAGGCGTATCCATGGCGCTTCTCGCCCGGGTCGGAAGTGACGTTCGCGGTTGCGCGCCGCAACGTCGAGAATTATTCGTTCGTCGTCGAGGGATTCGAACCGACCCAGATCGACGGCACCGACGTGATGACCCTGAAGATCGATCGCAAGCGCGGACCGGATGCAAACCGCAGGGTCGAAATCTGGATGGCGCCCGAGTTCCAGTGGCTGCCGGTGCGGCTGCGATTTACCGACAGCAATGACGAAGTGTGGGACAGCATCCTGGCGCAGTTGCCGAGCGAGCCGCCACCGCCGGATCGGATACAGCAACCGGAAGTCAAGCCATAGAAGCGGGCCAGAGATGACGAGACGGCGTGCTGTCGTGACGGCTGTACTAGCGCTTGGATGGCCGATCGCGGCTTCGGCGCAAACGTGGAACCTCAACGCCAACGGCAACTGGGGCGTTGCCACCAACTGGTTGCCTGCCAGCGTACCGAACGGCGTCAACGCCACTGCGACGTTGGGGAACGTGATCACCGCGAACCGCACGATCACGCTGAATCTTCCCGTCACGCTCGGTACGTTGAATTTCAGCGATAACAACAACTACACCATCGCCGGCGCCGGGGTAAACAACCTGACCTTCGACGTCAGCGTGGGCAATGCGACGTTGAACGTCACGAGCACCGGCGCCAACACGATTTCGCGGCCGATCGTGTTGAACGACACGCTGGTGATCAACCAGGGCTCGACTGGAAATCTGACGCTGTCGGGCGCGATATCCGGCGCCGGCGGACTGATCAAGAACGGCACCGGCACGCTGGTCCGGTCGGGCGCGGCCGCCACTTACACCGGGCCCACGCTGATCAACGCGGGAACTCTTCTCTACAACGTGAACGGAGCGATTACGGCCGGCTCGGCGGTCACCATTGGTGACGGCAATACGTTGAACGGCAACGCGACGCTGACGATCGGCGCTTCGATGGGTGCGGTCCAGGCGCTTAACGTGACGCTCAACGCCGATGGCATCCTGATTCAGAACAACAACCAGTTTGTTCGGTTGCGCTCTGCATCGGGGGCCGGTGAGTTGCGGCTCAACAGCGCCGTCGGCAACGGGTTCGAATTCACCGGTGCCGGCGCATCCAGCACTTTCAGCGGACTTGTGACCGGCGGAATTGCGGTCAGCTCTGCCGATCCTGCCGCCGGCAGCCGCCTGATCAAGAGCGGTGCATCGACGCAAACGCTGTCGGGCGCCAACACATACGTGGCTCGCACTTTCATCAACGGTGGCAGTTTGCGCGCCGAGAACAACAGCGCGCTGGGCGTTGCATCCGCAGGCTTTACCAACGCTACGTTTGTGTACGGGACCGGTTCGCTCGAGCTTGCAAACAACATCACAATCGGCGAGCGCATTTACCTCAACGGCGCGGGAAACGCCGGTACCGGCGCTTTGCGCAATTTCGCGGGCAACAACACGATCACCGGCAACGTCACGCTCGGATGGGCCGGCGGAACCGTGGCCGCATCCGCTGTCTCCATTGGCGCCGAAGCCGGCAGCACGCTGACCATCAACGGCAATCTGGACGGCCCGCAAGCGTTGACCAAGGTCGGCGCCGGCACGGTCGTGCTGAACGGCAATAACACGTGGGGTGTATCGACCACGGTGAACGCCGGAACATTGTTGATCGGTTCGGCGAACGGCATGGCGAACAACCTTGCGCTGACCGTAAACGGCGGCACACTCGATCTGAACGGCTTCAGCCGCTCGATCGTCAATCTCACAGGAACCGGCGGCGCGATCCAGCTCGGAAGCGGCACGCTGACGACGAATCAAACGGCAGCAAGAACGTTCGCCGGTGTAATCAGCGGCAGCGGCGCGTTGGTCAAGACCGGCGCGGCGACCTTGACGTTGACGGGCGCGAACACCTACAGCGGTGGCACCACCGTCAGCGCCGGCGCGTTGGTCGGCAATTCGACCAGCTTGCAAGGCAACATCCTTAACAACGCTGCGGTGACGTTCAATCAAGCAGGTAGCGGCACCTATGCCGGCGCCATGTCGGGAAACGGCTCGCTGACCAAGAGCGGCGCCGGAACGCTGATTCTCACCGGCGCCAACAATTACAGCGGCGGCACGACGGTCAGCGCCGGAATCTTGCAAGGCAATTCGACCAGCCTGCAAGGCAACATCGTCAACAACGCGACCGTCGTGTTCGATCAAGCGGTGGTAGGCACCTACGCGGGCGTGATGTCCGGCAGCGGCTCACTAACCAAGGCCAATAGCGGCACGCTGACGCTGACGGGCGTCAATACGTACAGCGGCGTGACTCGAATCAACGGCGGAACGCTGGCTGTCGCGAACAACTCGGCGCTCGGCAGCGGCAGCCTTTCGTTCAGCGGCGGCACGCTGCAAACGCTGGCCGCGTTTAACTCAGCGAAGAATATTGCGTTGTTGGGCGCAGGCAGCGTCGACACCAACGGCTTCGCCGCGGCGCTGAGCGGTGCAATCACCGGTGCAGGAGGTTTGACGAAGAGCGGCGCCGGCACGTTGACGCTGACGGGAGCCAACTCATACACCGGCGGCACGATCGTCAGCGGCGGCGCGCTTCAAGGCAACACGACAAGTCTGCAAGGCAACATCGTTAACAACGCAACCGTCGTGTTCAATCAAGCGGCAGCCGGCACTTATGCCGGCACGATGTCGGGCAGCGGGGCACTGGTGAAGAACAGCGGCGGCACGCTGACGTTGACCGGCACCCATACGTATAGCGGTGCAACAGCGGTCAATGCGGGAGTGTTGCAGGGGAATTCGAACAGCCTGCAAGGGAACATCGTGAACAACGCGGCGGTGGTATTCGATCAGGCAGCTGCCGGAACGTACGCGGGCGCAATGTCGGGCAGCGGATCGCTGGCAAAAAGTAACAGCGGCACGCTGACATTGACCGGCGCCAACAGTTACACCGGCGGCACGACGGTGAATGGCGGCACGCTGCAGGGAAATACTGCAAGCCTGCAAGGCAACATCGTTAACAACGCGACAGTGGTGTTCGATCAGGCCGCTACCGGCACATACGCGGGTGCACTATCAGGCACCGGTTCGGTGATCAAGGCCAATGCGGGCGATCTGATTTTGACGGGTTCGAGCACGTACAGCGGCGCCACCAGCGTCAATGCGGGTTCACTGACTGTGCTCGGCACGCTGGCGTCCAATGTGACGATTGCATCCGGGACTTCGTTAATGGGTACCGGAGCGATCGGCGGACTTATCGCTTCCAGCGGATCAGTTATCGCCCCCGGCAACGCCGGCGGCGGCGTGTTGACCATCAACGGCGCCTACACACACGACGCGGGCGCGACGTTGCGTGTGGTTGCCGACGCAGGCGGCGCGAGCAACCGGCTCGACGTCAATGGAACAGCAACACTGAACGGTGGCTCGGTCGACGTAGCGGCACAGGATGGCAACTACTCAAGTGCCACGCGCTACACGATCGTCAGCGCCAACGGCGGATTGAGCGGAACGTACGGCGATGCCACGACCAACCTGGCGTTCCTGACACCGACGCTGACCTACGACCCGAACAGTGTTTTCCTGACGCTCAGCCGGAACACGATTGATTTTGCGACCGTCGCGTTAACGCCGAATCAGCGCTCGGTGGCCGCTGCTCTCGGCGCCGCGGAGACCGCCAGCCCGGCGGGCGACATGAGCACCGTGCTGACCGCCGTTTCCGGTCTGTCTGCACCGCAGGCGCGCTCCGCTTACGAATCGATCGGCGGATTGATTCACACATTGCTGCCGGCTATCGGCGTGATCGATGCGGTTCAATTCAATCGAGCCACTGCGTTGCGCTTGCACGAGCGGTCGCAAGGTTTTTGGGTAAGCCCGTATGCAGTCAACGGCGACATCGATGGCGATGCAAGCTCCGGCGTCTACGACTATCGCATCGGCGGCCTGATCGTCGGCGCCGATACCGAAGTTGCTCGCGGTCTGGTGATCGGCGCCACAGCGGCGTACGGCGATTGGAAAGTGACCAATGACCGGCGCGGCGATCACGCTGACGTGCAGAGCTATCGAATCGGCGGCTACACACGCTACGCGGCTGGAGCGCTGCGAGCCGACGCCGTGCTGGCTTACGGCAAAGTCAACTATGAAACTGATCGCCGCATCGTGTTCGGCGCGATCAATCGCACCGCAAGCGGCGACTATTCGGGCGATCAATTGACCGCAAACATCGTTGGGCGCTATCGATTGGCCTACGGGTCGTACGGTATCGAGCCGTTCGCTGCTGTGCAGTGGATCAGGGAAAAGCAGGACGCGTTCACCGAATCGGGAGCGCAGTCGGTCGATCTAAACGTTGCCGGCCGCACGCTCAATTCAACGCGTGGCACGCTGGGTGCGCGCGTCGATCGCGCGTTCGACGCCGCAGGCGGGCAAGGATTGCTGGACGTTCGCGCCGGCTACACGCGAGAATTCTCGGGAGCTCCGCGTATCGGTGCAACGCTGGCCGGCGATCCGACTCAAACGGGCATCGGCATCGCCATCGAATCGTGGGACCGCAACATCTGGGTCGCCGGCGCGGGCGTTTCATTCTCGCCATCGAAGAATTGGACGCTTTACCTCGATGCAAGCAGCGAGTTCCGGAGCAACGGCAACGCCGCTGCGCTTCTGGCGGGTGTGCGAGCTACCTGGTAGCTGTTGGCCAGTGGCTACGTAGATTGCCGGCTATGCCGCTCTCGGCGCGATGTTGATGACCTGCGCCTTCACCTGCCCTCGCAGCCGAGCCAGCAAATCCTCCCACTTGATACGTGCGACCTTCAGGTAGCCTTCCTTGACGTGACCGTAGCCGCGGATGTCGTCGGGGACACTGGCGAGCTGGACAGCGACCTCCTGATTGTCGGCTGACAGACGCGACAGAATTTCTTCGACCGTCGCTTCGTACTGTTCGATCAACCTGCGCTCGGTGCGGCGCTCTGCCGTGTAGCCGAATACATCGAACGCCGAGCCGCGCAGGAATTTCAAGCGCGCGAGTGTCGAAAACGCAGGCATCATCCAAGGGCCGAAGCGCTTCTTCGCGACTTTGCCGGTGACCGGATCGGGCTTCGAGATGATCGGCGGCGCCATGTAGAAGTTGAGCTTGTAGTCGCCGTCGAACTGCGCCGCGATCTTGGCGCGGAATGCGGGATCGGAATGCAGCCGGCCGACTTCGTATTCGTCCTTGTAGGCGAGCAGCTTGAAGTAGTAGCGCGCAACCGCCTCGGTGACGCGCGTCGATTGAAGCCGGTCGGATTCGACCTTGCGCACGCGCTCGACCAGGTCCGCGTAGCGCTTCGCATACGCCGCGTTCTGATAGCCGGTCAGGAAGTCGACGCGCTTGGCAATGATCTCGTCGAGCGAGTTTGAAACGCGCTTCAGCTCGACGACGTTGTCCGGGAATGCAATGCGCTTGACCATCTCGACGTCGTGCGCGGCGGCGCGGCCCCACTCGAACGCCTTCTTGTTGTTGTCGACCGCGACCGCATTGATTTCGATCGCACGCTGCAGCGTTTCGTACGCGAGCGGGATCCAGCCCATTTGCCACGCGAAGCCGAGCATCATCGGGTTGGTATAGATCGCGTCGCCCATCAACGCGGTCGAGAGCGCACTGGCATCGACAAACGCGCATTCGCTGTCGTTAACCGCTTCGCGAATCTGCGTTGCAAGGTTCGGGCTGCCGAACTGCCAGTTCGGATTGCGAACGAACTCCGCAGTTGGAGATTCGGCCGTGTTGACGACCGCCTTGGTGACGCCCGACTTGATCTTCGACAGCGCTTCATTGCTCGCCGTGACGATCAGATCGCACCCGAGAACAACGTCGGCTTCACCCATCGCAATGCGAGTCGCATACAAATCTTCAGGCGTCGGCGTGATCTGCACGTGCGAAAACACCGCGCCGCCTTTTTGCGCCAGGCCCGCCATGTCGAGCACGGACAAACCTTTCCCCTCGAGATGCGCGGCCATGCCAAGAAGCTGCCCAATGGTCACGACGCCCGTGCCGCCGACGCCGGTGATCACGATCCCGTACGCACCTTGCGCACGCAACGACGGCACCGTCGGCTGCGGCAAGCTCGGGATGCTGCCGCCCGCCGTCGATTTGCCTTTCTTCAACTGCCCGCCTTCGACCGTCACGAAGCTCGGGCAAAAACCCTTCAGGCACGAGTAATCCTTGTTGCAGCTCGACTGATTGATCTTGCGCTTGCG
>JBGSWX010000398.1:0-2070 GCA_041751695.1 Burkholderiaceae bacterium
ATATGCTGGCGCGCTACGGTGGGGAAGAGTTCACGCTGCTGCTACCCGACACCGACGCCAAGCAGGCAGAGCAGCTGGTCGACCGCCTGCGCGCGCCGGTGCCCGATCGGCAAACGTTTTCGGCTGGCATCGCCACCTGGGACGGCCATGAAACAGCCAGCGAGATCGTGCAGCGAGCCGACGCCGCGCTGCTGCAGGCGAAGAAATCGGGCCGCAACCGAACGATGATCGCCGGCATGGAGCCTCAGGTCACGTTGCCGTTGATGATGGTGGCCTAGGCACAACCACCCTAGGCGATCAAGACGCCGCCGGCTTGGTTAACATCGCCGGATGTCACGCCAGCGCATCCTTGTTGTTGAAGACGAACCCGCGATCGCCGATACGATCGTTTACGCGCTGGCTTCCGACGGGTTCGATCCGCAATGGTGCGCCACCGGCGGAGCCGCGCTCGAAGCGGCACGGGCCGGCAATTTCGCGCTGGCGGTGCTCGATGTCGGATTGCCGGACATCAACGGCCTCGAGCTCTTCAAACAGTTGCAACAGGGCAGTGGATTGCCGGCGATTTTCTTGACGGCGCGCTCGGGTGAGATCGACCGGGTCGTCGGTCTGGAGCTGGGAGCGGACGATTACATCGCCAAGCCGTTTTCCCCGCGCGAGCTGGTGGCACGCGTGCGCACCGTACTGCGGCGTGTTCAACGCTCGGTGAGCACCGCCGCGGCAACCGGCGCGGCAGGCTTCGAAATCGACGATGAGCGCAAGACGATTCGTCTGCACGGGCGCGTGCTCGATTTGTCGCGCACCGAGTATCGATTGCTGAAGGTCTTGATCGAGCGACCGGGTCGTGTGTTTTCGCGCGACGAGCTGATGGAGCGCGCGTGGGATGACCCGGCGTCGGCGTTCGATCGCACCGTCGATGCGCACGTGAAGGCGCTGCGCGCGAAGCTGCGTGAAGCGGCGCCCGATGACGATCCGATCGTCACTCATCGAGGCCTTGGATATTCGCTGCGAGAAAATGCGTAACGGTTGACGTGGCAAAACGCACCCGCATTTTGTTCGGCATCGTTGCGGTCTACATCGGCGCGGTGGTTTTTCTGCTGTACCGGATCAGCCTCGATATCGATCCGCGCTATCGCGAATCGGCCGAAGAATCGCTGGTCGATACCGCCCATCTTCTGGCCACGCTGCTCGAGCGCCAGGCGTACGACGGCGTCATTCAGACCGACGAGCTGGAACGCACGCTGCAACACGTCGCCAAGCGGCCGTTGAAAGCACAAATATTCGCGATCGAGAAAACCGCCGTCGTGTTGCACGTCTACGTGACCGACGCCAAAGGCATCGTGCTGTACGACTCCGCCGGGCATGACATCGGCAAGGATTATCGCGAATGGATCGACGTGCGGCGCACGCTGGCCGGCGAATACGGCGCACGAACTACGCTGGCCGAACCGGGCGACCCGGCATCGGCCGTGATGTACGTCGGCGCCGCCATACGCGAGCGTGCAACACCGCAGGGCGCCGACCAGATCGTCGGCATGCTCAGTGTGGGCAAACCGGTAGCCGCATTTTCGCCTTTCGTTGCGAACGCGCGCCAGAAGCTGTCGGCCGCCGGCGTCCTGTCAGTCGCAGCCTTCGCACTGTTGCTGCTGACCGTCACGGTGTGGCTGGTGCGTCCGTTCGGGCTGGTTACCGATCTGTGGCGTGCGCTGCGATCGCAGCGCGGCGGCGCAGGTCGCGTGCTGAATCCGTTTCGCGTGGCGTTTGCCGACATTCGCGATGCACTGACCGGCAGGAGCTACGTCGAGGAATATGTTGCGACGCTGACGCACGAAATAAAAAGCCCGCTGGCGGCGATCCGCGGTGCCGCCGAGCTGCTGCGCGAGCCGCTGCCGGAGAACGCGCGCGTGCGCTTCACCGGCAATATCGAAGAGCAGGTTGCGCGCGCGCAGGACATGGTCGATCGCATGCTCGAACTGTCGAGCCTGGAACGCCGCGCCGTCGTCGCGCAGCAGGAGCGTCTAAGCGTTGCGGGTCTGGCCGACGCGGTGCGCGCCGAGCTGGCGCCGGTGGCCG
>JBGSWX010000399.1:0-1762 GCA_041751695.1 Burkholderiaceae bacterium
GCGGCGAAAGGCAGCGCACCGCGATCGCGCGTGCCATCGTCACTCAGCCGGCGTGTGTGCTGGCCGATGAACCGACGGGCAACCTGGATCGCGACACCGCGCGCAGCGTGTTTGCGCTGTTTGTCGATCTCGCGCGCAGCCGGCGTACGGCGGTGATCATCGTCACACACGATCCGGAGCTCGCCGCGCGCTGCGACCGGGTCCTGCGATTGCACGAGGGGCGATTGGCACCCGCCTGAGTGGTTATGCGGGGTTGGTCGTGCGGGAGCGCCAGCGTCGGGCACGCCAGGCGCGTCGCAAGTAAATGCTCCATGCTCCGCGCACGATGAAGTAGCCGAGCGCCGCGAGGATCGAAGCCAGCAAAAACAAGCCGAGCGCAAGTGGGGTGCCCAGCCCCATCATCCAGCGGCTCATCGCCGCCATCGACGCCAACATGTCGGTCCACTGCCATTCCGGCAGTACGAGCGGCTTGGCGATTCCGCGCACACCGAGGACAAAGCCGCCGATTTGATAGGCGATCAGATACAGCGGCACAATCGTGAGCGGATTGGTGTACAGCGTGGTGACCAGCGCCAGCGGCAGGTTCACGCGCAGCAGCACGCACACGATGGCGGCGCCGACCATCTGCAATGGCCCGGGAATCAGTCCGCAAAACAATCCGACCGCGACGCCGCCCGCAGCCGAGCGGCGATTCAGATGCCAGAGCGCAGGGTGAAACAGCGTATCGCCGAACATCGACAGCGCTTTGACCTCGCGCACCTTGTCGATGTCCGGCATGATCCTGCGAAAGTATTTGCGCGGCATGCGCAAAGTCTATCTCGCTGCGAGATGAATCGACGTTCCGATTCGAGTCCGATGCCGGTGCTATGAGGCTGGCCGCGCTGGTCGCGTTCGTGCTGGGCGTCTGGTTGCTGCAATGGCAAGCGACGCTGCCGAGTGTGATCGGAGTGGCGCTTCTTTCGGGTGGCGCATTGCTGGCGCTGCTGATTGCGGCGCGATGGCGCTCCTCGCCGCTGTCGCGCGCCGCAGCGGTGATCGCAGTCGGTGCGTTGGGGTTTGCATACGCTGCCGCGCAGGCGCACTGGCGCATGGCCGACGAGCTCGCGTTAGAAGACGAGGGCCGCGACATCGCTGTTGAAGGAGTCATCGCGAGCTTGCCGGTAAAGCTCGAACGCGGCGTGCGCTTCGAGTTCGACGTCGAGCGAGTGATCGCACCAGGCGTCAGTCTGCCCTCACGCGCGCTGCTGGGCTGGTACAGCGGCGAGACTGTCGTGCAGCCGGGCGAACGGTGGGCGTTCACGGTGCGCATGAAGCGGCCGCACGGCACGATGAATCCCGGCGGTTTTGATTTCGAAGCCTGGATGCTCGAACGCAATCTGCGCGCATCGGGTTACGTGCGCGCGGGGCGTGCGGATCCCGTGCGCACGCGTACGCAGGCGATGGTCTGGCAACCGCGTTATGCGATCGAGCGAACACGTTCTTTGCTGCGCGATCGGCTGCAACCTCAGCTCGCCGACAAGCGATACGGCGGCGTACTACTCGCACTGATACTGGGCGACCAGCGCGCAATTGCTGACTCGGACTGGACGTTATTCAACCGAACGGGCATCGGCCATCTGGTCAGCATCTCGGGCCTGCACATCACGATGATCGCGAGTCTCACCGGGCTTTTGGTCGGCGCACTGTGGCGGCGCTCGCCGGTCTTGCTTGCACACGCGGCGGCGCAGACTGCCGCGGTCGCGGCGGGATTGCTTGCGGCGCT
>JBGSWX010000400.1:0-3162 GCA_041751695.1 Burkholderiaceae bacterium
CCTGCGTCCTGTCGGTGAAGGTTCCGGAGCCGAAATTTTCCTCGCAAACCAAGGAAAAGCTGGTGTCCTCCGAGGTGCGCCCGGTGGTAGAGGAGGTGGTCGCGGAGAAACTGCGCGAGTTCCTCGAGGAGCGCCCGGCCGACGGCGTCCTCGACGGCCGGCCGCACTTCGGACGACACCAGCTTGTCCTTGGTCTGCGAGCTGAATTTCGGCTCGGGCACCTTGATCGACAGCACGCACGCGAGCCCTTCGCGCATGTCGTCGCCGGTCGTTTCGACCTTTGCTCTCTTATCGAACTCGTGGCTCTTGATGTAGTTGTTCAACACGCGCGTCATCGCCGCGCGCAGCCCGGTGATGTGCGTGCCGCCGTCGCGCTGCGGAATATTGTTGGTGAACGCGAGCAAGCTTTCGTTGTAGCCGTCGTTCCACTGCATCGCGACTTCGACGCCGATCGCTGAGTCTCCTGCTCCACTTCCACCGGCGGTCGACTCCGCGCTGACGTAGAACACATTCGGATGCAGCACGGTCTTCGACTTGTTGATGTACTGCACGAAGCCTTTGACGCCGCCGGAAAATGCAAAGTCCTCTTCCTTGGCGTTGCGCTGATCGATCAGCCTGATGTGCACGCCGTTGTTCAGAAACGAGAGTTCGCGCAGCCGCTTGGACAACACGTCGTAGTGAAAATCGACGTTCGTAAAGATCGTGTCGTCGGGCAGAAAATGAACCTCGGTGCCGCGCCGATCAGTGGGCCCGGTCACCTTCATCGGCGACGCTTCGACCGGCCCGGCATCCGAGGGCATCGTCTGCACGATGCGATCCTGCACGTCGCCGCGCCGAAACTCGAGGTAATGCATGCTGCCGTTGCGCCGGATCGTCAGACGGAGCCATTCCGACAGAGCGTTCACGCACGAGACGCCGACACCGTGCAGGCCGCCTGAAACCTTGTAGCTGTTCTGGTTGAACTTGCCGCCGGCGTGCAGCTCGGTCAGTGCGATCTCGGCGGCCGAGCGCTTGGGCTCGTGCTTATCGTCGAACTTGATGCCGGTGGGAATGCCGCGCCCATTGTCGACCACCGAGATCGAATTGTCGGTATGAATGGTGACGATGATGTCGTCGCAATACCCCGCAAGGGCTTCGTCGACCGAGTTGTCGACCACTTCGAACACCATGTGATGCAGGCCGCTGCCGTCGTGCGTATCGCCGATGTACATGCCGGGCCGCTTGCGCACCGCCTCCAGCCCTTCGAGAATCTGGATGCTGCTCGCGCCATAGTCCGCCCGGCCGTCGGGCTGCGGCTGATTCATCGGGGGCTGCTCTGGGACGGCTGACATGGGTCGGGCTGGCTAGTTGGGCGGCTAAATTCGCATCGGCATGACGACGTACTTGAACTTGTCGGAATTAGGCATCGTGATCAGCGCGCTGCCGAGGGCGTCGCCGAGCGAGAAGCTGACTTGGTCGTTCTTCAAGTTGGCCAGCACATCCAATAGATAGTTGACGTTGAAACCAATATCAAGAGCCTCGCCCTCGTAGCCGATCTCTAATTCTTCCTGTGCGTCTTCCTGGTCGGCGTTAGTCGAGTTGATCTTCAACGTGCCGGTGCCGAGCAGCATGCGCACGCCCTTGAACTTGTCGGTGGTCAGGATCGCCGCTCGCTGCAATGCGTGCATCAGGTCTTCACGATTGATCGCGAAAACTTTCGTGTTGGCCGCCGGTACAACGCGCTGGTAGTCGGGAAACTTGCCTTCGACCAGCTTGGAAATGAGCTCGATGTCGCCGAAGCTGAATTTGGCCTGGTTGGCTGCCATCTGCACGCGCACCGGATCATCGGAATCGGGCAGTAGCCGCGACAACTCGAGGATCGTCTTGCGCGGCACGATGGCTTCGATCTTGTTCGACGATTCAGCCTTGGTCACTTCGGCCAGTGCCAGCCGATGGCCGTCGGTGGCCACCGCGCGCACGGTCGTGCCGTCGACCACCAGCAGCATGCCGTTCAGGTAGTAGCGAATATCCTGCTGCGCCATCGCGAAGTGCACCATGCCGAGCAGGTACTTCAGCGTGGCGGAAGGCAGCGAAAAATCGGCCGTGAACTCGGCTTGCGCGACAGTCGGAAACTCCTCCGCGGCCAAGGTTTGCAGGTTGAAGCGGCTGTTGCCGCTGGCGACCGCCATTTTTTTGTTGGTGAGCGACATCTGCACATCGGCGTCGGGCAGCGCTCGCAAAATGTCGACCAGCTTGCGCGCGGCGATTGTCGTTGCAGCAGTCTCCTTGCCAGCGCCGATATCAGCGCTGGTCTGAATCTGGATCTCCAAATCGGTCGCGGTGAACGACACGCGCTCACCGTCCTTGCGCACCAAAATGTTGGCAAGAATCGGCAGAGTCTGTCTGCGCTCGACGATACCGCTGACCACCTGCAGCGGTTTTAGCAACGCATCACGACTGGCTTTGACGAGTTGCATTCCTTAGTTCCTTTTTATCTTCATATTAGTAACTAGTTAGTAGTAATACAGCCTCGCTTCTGGGGACAAGACCAACGATCGTCGCTGCATCAACGACTTGCCATGCAAGAAGCGCGGTGGACAAGCCTGCTGCTTGTATGTGCGCTCGCTGTGGATGAAAAGGACAACTTGCGACCCGATGCGGCACAGTGCTCGAACTGTCCCCATCTGTACCCAGCCTTAAGGCGCCTGTCCACAGGCTTTAGCTTCAGAGCGAAGATCAAGTTCATCCCTTCAGCGTTTGCTCGAGCACGTGGATCGCATGGTTCATTTCCGGATTCTTGGTGCGCTCACCGCCGATCTTGCGCACCGCGTGCAGTACGGTCGTGTGGTCGCGCCCGCCGAAGAGCTCGCCGATCTCGGGCAGGCTCTTCTGCGTCAGCTCTTTGGCCAGATACATCGCCACCTGGCGCGGGAACGCGATGGCGCTCGGCCGGCGCTTGCTGTACATGTCGGCCACTTTGATCTTGTAATAATCGGCGACGGTTCTCTGGATCAGCTCGACCGTGACCTGGGCGGTGGAGGCCGACAGCAGATCCTTCAGCGCCTCGCGCGCCACCTCGACCGTGATGATGCGTCCGTGAAACGATGAGAACGCCATAATCTTGCGCAACGCGCCTTCCAGCTCGCGCACGTTGCTGCGCAGATTCTTGGCAATGAAAAAAGC
>JBGSWX010000401.1:0-4549 GCA_041751695.1 Burkholderiaceae bacterium
TGCGCTGGCAGCGATCGACCGCCTGCCGGGCGAGGGCCGCCGGCATATTCATGCGATGCGTGTCGCGCTCAACGCCAATTTGCAGTCCGCCCGCTGGGACGACGCTTTAAAGGCGATGCGGTTGCTGGAAAAGCGCAACGCGCTGCATCCGGTGCTGACGCGCAAGTTGAAGCTGTCTGTTTATCGTGAGCTGATGGCTGCGCAGCGGCACGATCCGGCTGCGCTCGAAGCGTTGTGGCGCTCGGTGCCCGAAGCCGAGCGGCAGATTCCGGAGATCGCGCTCGAGGCGGCGCGCCTCTTCAACCGGACTAAACCTGGCCTCGGCCGGGTCGCCGCCGAAGCGATCGAGGTCGCGTTGCAATCGCCACCGCTCGAGTGGGACGACTCGGCGCGGCGCCTGCTCGACGAATACGCGCGGACGCAGGCAATGTCGGCGCGTGATCAATTGCAGCGAGTTGAAAACTGGCTGAAGGTTGCACCGCCGGCGGGTGCCGAGCCGATTCGCGCCGCCTTGCTGCGCTCGGCCGGCCTGATTTGCTTGCGCGAACAACTGTGGGGCAAAGCCAAAACATACTTGCTGGAAAGCCTCGCCGCCGAGAAGCATCCGTCGACTTTGCTGGCGCTCGCCAGATTGTCCGATGCCATCGGCGAGTCCGACGCCGCGGCTTCGTATTTTCGGGACGCGGCCCTCGGATTTGCCGACTTGCCCAAAGCGATTGCCGAATCGCCGGCCGCGGTTTTGCGCGGCGCCGCTCAGGTACTTTGAACCGCACGGATGCGGCTTGACAGCGGCGCAAGCAGCCCCATACTGGTTCGATACGTGACCTTAGTCACGACGAACGAATCACGGAGACCACCGATGAACCGCATGCATCAAAATGTTCTGAAAGTGTCCGCGCTCGTAGCAGCACTCGCGTTAAGCGTCGGAGCGTCGGCCCAAACCACGATCAAGCTCGGCTATGCAACGACGCCGACTTCGCACTACGGCGTGGGCTCGAACGCGTTCTGCGAAGAGGTCGAGAAGCGCACCAGCGGCCGCTACAAGTGCCAGCAGTTTCCGGGCTCTGCGCTGGGCGGCGAGCGCGAGATGATCGAAGCGGTGCAATTGGGCACGCTCGATATCGTCAACACATCGACCGGGCCGGTCGGCAACTTCGTTCCCGAAGTGAACATCGTCGATATTCCGTTTTTGTTTCGCGATTACGACCACGCTCGGCGCGTGATGGACGGGCCGATCGGCGATGACCTGCGCGCCAAGTTTCCGGCGAAAGGGCTGATCGCGATTGCGTGGACCGAAAACGGCTTCCGGCACATGACCAATAGCAAGCGTCCGATCATCAAGCCCGACGATGCGAAAGGCCTGAAGATTCGCAGCATGCAGAACAAGGTGCACATGCAGGCGTTTCAGTCGATTGGCATTCAGCCCACGCCGATGGCATTTCCTGAATTATTCGGCGCACTGCAAACCGGTGTGGTCGACGGCCAGGAGAATCCGATCCCGGTGATTTTGTCGGCCAAGTTCTCGCAGGTGCAGAAGCACTTGTCGCTCACCGGCCATGTGTACTCGCCGGCGCTGCTGATCGTTTCGCCGGCGCTTTGGAACAAGTTGTCGGAGGCCGACAAGCAAGCATTCACCGAGGCCGGAAAAGCGGCTTCAACCGCGCAACGCAAGAAGGTCAACGACGACGAGCGCGACGGCATTGCGCAACTGCGCGCCGGGGGCATGGAAGTGGTCACCGCCGTTGACAGCCAGGCGTTTCGCAACGCCATGACGCCGGTGTGGACGGATTTCGCCAAGCAGTTCGGCGCGGAGAACATCAAGAAGATTCAAGACATCAAGTAAGCGCGCGCCACGCAACCTCGGGCCGCAAGCGCGGCCCACTTTATTTGATCGGCACCGCGAGCCCGCTTGAATACGGCAGCCAGGTCGACAGCACCGGCACCAGGGTCACGATCAGCAGCACCACCAGGTGCGCCAGCAGAAACGGGCGCAGCTCGCGCACCAGCGCACCCATCGGCACTTTCGAAACGGTCGAAGTCACGGCGAGCAGTCCGCCCACTGGCGGAGTGATCATGCCGAGCGTCAGGTTGTAGATCACGATCATCGCGAAGTGCACCGGATCGATGCCGGCCGCCGCCGCTACCGGCGCCAGAATCGGCACCAGCACCATCACGCCCGGCAATGGCTCGATGAAGATGCCGAAGATCAACAGCAGCACGTTGATCAGCAGCAGCAGCGCAAGCGGGCTGACGTCGAGCGCCGTGATCCATTGCGCCAGGGCCTGCGGCACGTTCTCGATCGTCAGCACCCAGGCAAACGCCGCGCTCGCGGCCACGATCAGCAGAACCGATGCAGTCAAGATCGCCGAGCGCGAGAAAATTGACGGCAGATTTCTCCAGTGCAGCGAGCGGTAGATAAACGCGCCGCACAGCATTGCGTAAACGACCGCGACGACCGAGGCTTCGGTCGGTGTAAAAATGCCGGCGCGAATGCCACCGAGAATGATCACCGGTAGCAGCAACGCCGGGATCGCGTTGATGGTGTTGCGGACCATCTCTCGCGCCGTCGGTCGCAGCGCGTCGGCGCGATAGTGGCGCCGCGTCGACACAATCTGGTTGACGATCATCATCGCCACCGCGATCAGAAGCCCCGGCAGCAAACCCGCCATGAACAACGCGCCGGCCGACACGCGATCGTCCTGCAGCGCGTAGATGATCATGATGATCGACGGCGGAATGATCGGGCCGACGACGGCCGTCGATGCGGTCAGTGCTGCGGCATACGCTTTCGAGTAACCGGCTTTGTCCATCATCTTGATCAGCATCGATCCGGGGCCGGCGGCGTCGGCCAACGCCGAGCCGCTGATGCCCGAAAAGAACGTCAGCGAAAGCACGTTGGCGTGACCGAGTCCGCCGCGCCGGTGGCCGACGAACTGCGAAGCGAAGCGCAACAGCACTTCGGTCAGCTTGCCGCCGGTCATCAGCTCGGCGGCGAGAATGAAAAACGGCACGGCCAGCAGCGGAAAACTGTCGATGCCGGTGAACATTTCCTTCAACACCACGATCATGGTGTAGCGATCGTCGAGCGCCACCGCCAGCAGCGCTGCGGCCGCCAGCGAAAACGCGATCGGCACGCCGAGCGCGAGCAACACGATAGCGGTGATGAACAGCGTCCAGGCCATCAGCAGTGATGGCAGTTACAACGCGGCTGCAAGTTCTCTGTCCACGCCGTCCTCATGCTCGAACGGCTCACCGAGTACATAGCGGCGCGCGACCAGCGCCAGATGCGCAATCATCAGCAGGCAGCCAATCGGCATGCCGGCGTACACCCACGCCATCGAGAATTGCAGCGCGGCGGCTGCCTGGAAGCGCGTGCGCCATGCATAGTCAATGCCTTCGATCATCAGCGCGATGAACAGCATCAGCGTTATTAACGCAATTAGTCCTCGCACGATGCGCGCGCCGCTCGCAGGCAACGACACCTCGAACGAATCGACCCCGATATGCGCGCCGTTGCGCAGCGCCAGGCCGCCGCCGACGAACGTCAACCAGATCATCAAGTGCCGCCCGACTTCTTCGCCCCACAGAAACGCCGACTCACCCGTGTAACGCAGGATTACATTGACGAAAATGACGATGACCATCGCTGTCAACAGCGCGATTAATAGCGCACGGTTGACCCACACCAGCCGATGCTCTATCAGACGCAACACGGTTTTGGTTTCACCGATCATCCGTGCCGTATGGCGATCGTCTTCAAGGTCGTGAATCCAAGCAGCGCCTCGAATCCCTTTTCCCGCCCATAGCCGCTCGATTTCACTCTGCCGAACGGCAGCTCGACACCGCCGCCGGCACAATAGTTGTTGATGAACACCTGGCCGCAACGCAGCTTGCGCGCCACTCGCATCTGGCGCGCACCATCTCGCGTCCAGACACCGGCGACCAAACCGTACATCGCGTTGCCGCGCGCGATCTCTGCGAACGGCACGCCGTTGGACGGATCGATCACATCGATCGTCTGCCCGGTGGCCGACGCCACCCAGCGATTGCCCATGAAGTGATGCGATCCTCCGGCTGCCTTGTTTCCGTCCATTGCGGCTTCCTAGTTCAAAACGGTTGGATTATTACCCGCGGCGCCTAGTGGCCTGTAACAGCCCAATGCCTAGCCCGCCTGCCACGCCATCGACGCGCATGGCGTCGTTGCAAATGCTCGCAATACCTTCGGGTATTGCTGTGCTTTGCGCCTAGCCCTGAACGCCGAGTGGCGCGTCCTTCGGTCTGGATTCGGCTGTTACAGGCCACTAGAAAGACGCCACGCGGGCGGGTTCAGCGCCGTGTCCGCTCTGCGGAATGCTTGCTTCCATCGAAACTTTCATTGCTCGGCGTGTTCGGCGATCAAAGACGCCAGCGTCGTCGTCAGAGACGCCGCGTCGATCGGCTTTACCATGTGGCAGTCGAACCCGGCCTCACGCGCTAGGCGCCGGTCTTCATCTTGCCCCCAGCCAGTGACCGCCACCAAAATGAGGTTCTCCCCCCACGGCTGCGCTCG
>JBGSWX010000402.1:0-3045 GCA_041751695.1 Burkholderiaceae bacterium
GCTGCTGCGGCGTAATCGGCAAGCGCGAGGCAGGTGTGGAGTCCTGCGCGATGGCGCCGGCCACCAGCGAGACGGCGAGTGCCGCGGCCGAGATGGCGCCAAATTTAGTGTGGGTCATGCAAGCTCCTGGTCCGTCTTGAACTTCTTCGGATCGCTCTTGATATCTAATAACGGGCTGCAAATTCTGACGGTAATGTATTGATATAGCAACGGATACCCCGGAGCTTCGATCCCGACTTGGCGCGATGCCATAGGTCGTAACCCCGCCTCGGTCGCGCAAGTTTGTCGTATTTGCCGGGCGCGCGGTGCTTGAAAAGCACGCGAAGTTAGGGCATTTATGGAAGATTGAAAGCCAGGCGATTGAAGTCGGCGGCATACCGCCGATGCAGGTTCGGGCGGTTTTGGAGTGAAAAGTGGCGTTTCTTGAAATTCTCGAGTACCCCGATCCACGGCTGCGAACCGTAGCGCGGCCGGTCACTCGTTTCGACGATCGATTGCGCCAGTTGATCGACGATATGGCGCAAACGATGTATGCCGCGCCCGGGGTCGGCCTGGCGGCCACACAGGTCGACGTGCACGAGCGCCTTCTGGTGCTCGACATCTCCGAAACCAAGGATCGGCTGCTGGTGTTGGTCAATCCGGAAATTCTGTGGGCGTCGGACGAACAGGTCGAATGCGAAGAGGGGTGTTTGTCGGTGCCTGGAATCTATGACGCGGTGACGCGCCCGGCCAAGGTGCGGGTGCGCGCGCAGAACGCCGACGGCACGCCGTTCGAGTTCGACTGCGACGGCTTGCTTGCGGTGTGCGTGCAGCACGAAATGGATCATTTGCTCGGGAAAGTTTTCGTCGAGCACTTGTCGGCGCTGAAGCAGGATCGCATTAGGACCCGCCTTAAAAAACGCAAGATGAAGGCGGCTTGACCGCGGTCGGCGGTCGAATGGCGCCGGTTTCATGGCGCTTGGTCGGGTCCGGGCGGTGGCGCATGATCGCGGGAGCTACATTGACGGCCTCGCTACGTCGCGCGCCTCGCCCATGTTGAACGTCTCTTTGCTGCGTCAATCCTGGCGCAGTTGGTGGTCGTTTTCGCTGCGGCCGTCGGGTCCCGCCTGGCTGCAAGTCGTCTGGACGATCGTATTCAACACCGCGATCGCGCTGGTGCTGACGCTGGTGGCATGGGGCTTCAGCGGCCGCAACGACCCTCTGCGGTCCTTCTTCTCCAACTTCGTGATTGCGCAGGCGATCGGGCTCACGATCCACGTTTTGTATGAAGTCGGCGGCCGGATCTTGGGGCGCGACTGCATCGAAGCGTTCTCCACGCGCAATCGGGTGGTCTTTTTTGCCGGCATTCCGATCATCGGATGCCTGATCGGTTACTGGATCGGCTTGACGTTGCTCGGTGTGGATGCCGGACGCATCGTTCAAAGCGCCCCACGCGTGGTGGTCGCCATCGTGGTGGTGTCGATCATCTTCTCGACGCTCTGGTATCGCTACATCAGCGGCAAGACGCGCCTGGCGCACGCCGAGGCCGAGCATGAGCGCGAGCGCGCCAAGTCGGTCGAGCTGCAGCGGCAGGCGATCGACGCGCAGCTGCGTTCGCTGCAGGCGCAAATCGAGCCGCACTTTCTGTTCAACACCCTGGCAAACGTCGTGAGCCTGATTGACACCGCGCCGGACAAAGCGCGCCTGATGCTCGAGCGCCTGATCGAGCTGCTGCGCGCGTCGCTTGCCGCCAGCCGCAGCGAACGCACCACACTCGGGCAGGAGACGGCACTGATTTCCGCCTATCTCGATATTCTGCGCATCCGAATGGGCGACCGGCTTTCGTACACCATCGATGTGCCGCCCGACTTGATGAACGCGCACATTCCGCCTCTGTCGTTGCAACCGCTGGTGGAAAACTCGATCAAGCATGGACTCGAACCCAAGCTCGAAGGCGGCAGCGTGCATTTGATCGCGCGCACGGCCAACGGCGCACTGCAGCTCGACGTGGAGGATGACGGGTTGGGATTTTCGCCGCAGTCGGGCGCCGGCGTCGGGCTGGCCAACTTACGCGAGAGAATGGCCTCGCTGTACGGCAGCAATGCGCGGCTGGTGGTCGAAGAGCTTGCGCGCGGCACCCGCGTCAGGATGACAATCCCGCTGCCGCAAGTTCAGGCATGAAGGCGATCATCGCCGACGATGAGCCCAATCTTGCGCAGTATCTGCGCGACAAGCTGACCAAGCTCTGGCCCGAACTTCAAGTCGTCGCGATGGCCGATAGCGGACCGGCCGCCGCCGCGGCGATTGCCGAGCACTCCCCGGACATTGCCTTTCTCGACATCCGCATGCCGGGCGCCACCGGTTTGCAGGTTGCGGAAAAACTCACGCCGAATACCAAGGTCGTGTTTGTCACCGCCTACGACCAGTACGCGCTCGACGCATTCGAGCGCGATGCGGTCGACTATCTTCTGAAGCCGGTGACCGACGAGCGACTCGGCCGCACGATCGAAAAGTTGCGCAAGGGCGTCGCCCCCGTCGCCAACCTCGCGCCGCTCTTGGAGCAGTTGTCGCAGCACCTGGCCGACCGCGCCGGTACGCGGAATTTGCGCTGGATCCGCGCCAGCAGGCGATCGAGCGACGGTGAAATCACCCAGCAGATTCCGGTCGCCGACGTCCTGTATTTCCAGGCCGACGACAAGTACACGTGCGTGTTCGCGCGCGACGGCGCCGATATTTCCGAGTGGCTGATCCGCGTGCCGCTGTCGGAACTGGGCGAACAACTCAGTGCAGATGATTTTGCGCAGATCCATCGCTCGGTCATTGTCAATCTGAACGCCGTGGTCGCCACACGCCGCGATTTGACCGGCAAGCTGTACGTGCGGATGCGCGACACTTCGCGCGAGCTGCCGGTGGCGAGGCAGTACGTGCATCTGTTTCGGCAGATGTAGGGCTGGCGCTCCTCGTGTACGCGACCGCTGCGCGGTCGCACGTGCACTCGTCACGACGAGCGACATGCCGGGGGCATGTTGCCGGACATCGGCGGCGCAGCCGCCGGTGGTCCCGCGA
>JBGSWX010000403.1:0-3705 GCA_041751695.1 Burkholderiaceae bacterium
TGGACATCGGTGCCGCTGACGACGGCGGCACGCGCGTGACCGTGCGGATGCCGTTGAGCTGAAAAGCCCTAGCGCCGTCGCAGAACGCGCGCCGCGACGTAGTTGAGCATCCACAAGAGCGCGACGCCGGCGCCGACATCGATCCACATCGGGCGCGCACTCGCCGGCGCGGGGGCCAATGCAACCAGCGGGCCCGCAACGTTGTTCTCACCGCCTTCGCTGCGCGACGGAATCTCCCGCGTGCCCGAATCGTCGAGCTTCGTGGCCGCATCCATCCAGCGCATCGAGCCAAACGTGCGCGCATACACCCAGGTGAACTCGGCGCCCAGCAGGAAGATCTGCGCGGAGTAATACACCCAGACAAAAATGATGATCAGCGACCCGGCCGCGCCGAAGCCCGAAGCGATTCCGCTCTTGCCGATGTAGAGGCCGATCAGAAAGCGGCCGATCGTGAACAGCAATGCCGTCACGGCCGCACCGAGCCAGACGTCGTGCCATCGAATCTTCACGCGCGGCATGATCTTGTAAATCATCGCGAAGCCCACGGTGGTGAAGACGAAGCCAACCAGCAGGTTGACGATCTGGGCCAGCAGCTCCCAGCTGCCGAAGGCGCCGCTCCACCACTTGCCCAGCGCCGCCGTGGCGGCGCTCAACACGAGTGAGACGATCAGCAAAAATGCGACGCCGAGGATCATGCCGAACGAGAGCAATCGCGCACGCACCAGGCCCCACCAGCCGCCCGTTTTGTCACGCGCGGGGGCACGCCAGATGCGATCCAGGGCGTCCTGCAACTCACCGAATACCGCGGTCGCACCGATGAAGAGCAGCACGAAGCCGATGAGCGTCGCCGTGATGCCCTCGGTCGGCTTGCTGACGCTGGTGAGGATGTCTTCGATCGCCTTGGCGGCGTCGGTCCCCATCAGCCCGCGCAACTGGCCGAAGATTTCGCCGCGCGCGGCCTCGGCGCCGAAGACCAGGCCGGCCACCGAAATGACGATCAGCAGCACCGGCGCCAGCGAGAACACGGTGTAGTACGAGAGCGCAGCGCCCATGCTCGGGGCATAGTCCTCGATCCACGCCGTAACGGCGCTCTTGATCAGTAGCCATAGCTTGTTTACGCGCCAGTGCATTGACCGCCTCCTTGCCGATGGAAATGAGCTTACTGAAATATGCGGCGGCAAACGTTGTTCGATAACATCGCGCACGCATGGTGACCTTCGACACGATCTCTGACGTTGAGGCCTGGGCCAGGCAGCACGGCGGCCTTGAGGCCGTCAATGACGCGCTCGCCCGCGGCGCATTCGGGCAGGATGCGCAATCGATTCGCACTGCGATTCGTTATGTTGAGCGTGAAGAGCTCAAGATCGCGGAACGCTTGGGCATCGAGGACCGCCGCGGCCGTGCCTCAACCTCCGCTGAGCAATTTGCGCAGGCAGCACGGCGCAGTGCACGCGAGGCATCGATCAGTCGCTGGATCGCAATCGTCGCGGCACTGGGCGCGATCGTCGCCGCGATATTTCCGATGATTCGCTGACACCCGCGGCTGAGTCACACCGCCGCTAACGCCAGATGCTGAATATCCTCGCCTTTGCACTCGGCGGCGTCGCAATCGTTCCGACGCTGCTGTCGCTGTCGCGGTCCAAGGCATGGTGGATCAGGATCTGGGACTTCCCGCGCCTGCAACTTTGCGTGCTGGCATTCGCCGCATTGGTGTTATGGATGTTCGGCACGCATTGGCTTGCGTGGCCGTTCAACGCATTCACCCTCGCACTGGCGGCGGTGCTTCTGTATCAGGGCGTTCTGGTTTGGCGTTACACACCGTTGGCCCCGCTCGAAGTCCAGCGAAGCACGTCAACGGATATTTCGAGCCAGCTCTCGCTGGTGGTGTCCAACGTCCTGCAAACCAACCGGCAGATAGATCTGTTGTTGTCGGTGCTTCGTGCAGCCGATCCCGATGTCGTGCTGTTCTGCGAGATCGATGACTGGTGGGACTCGCGGCTCGATGCTTTGGCTGTTTCTCATCCGTATGTTGTGCGGCACCCGTTGTCCAACACATACGGCTTGCTGCTTCGTTCCAGACTCGATCTGCAGGACGCGGTGGTCGACTTCCTGGTTCAACCCGACAAGCCTTCGATACAGGCCAAGGTCATTTTGCGAAACGGGGTGCGGGTGTGGCTTAACTGCGTGCACCCGCCACCACCGGTGCCCGGTGAAAGCGCCGAATCCACCGAGCGCGACTCGGCGCTTCTAATGGTGGGCCGCCGCGTGTCGGGCGCCACCGGTCCGGTGGTGGTGTGCGGCGACTTGAACGACGTGGCCTGGTCCCACAGCACACGGCTGTTCCAGAAAATCAGCGGGCTGCTGGAGCCGCGCAAGGGTCGCGGCTTCGTCAGCACGTTTCACGCGCGCTACCCCGGCTTTCGAGTTCCGATCGATCACGTCTTTCACTCGGACCACTTTCGCCTGGTTCGAATGCAACGCCTGGGATATGTCGGGTCGGATCACTTCCCGGTCCACATCGTGCTGAGCTACGAGCCGCAGGCGGTGGCGGAGCAGGAAGCTCCGCACGCGGATGCCGAGGATTTGAATGAAGCCGCTGAAACTCTGGAGCGCAGCAAGCCAGGTCAGACGTAACGCGACCAGCATCGCAGCCAAGAGAATGAAGAAGCGCAATGCCGGTGCGGTTTCATCGGAGTGCTTCTGGTTGGAAAGAGCATTGCGAGCAGATCACGTTCCTGCGCGGGTAAAGAAAAGGGCGCCCAACTCGGGCGCCCCCTGCACGTCACATTCAAAAAAATCAAATTACAAAGTCGTCGTGGCCTGCTGCAATCATCCTTCTACGGATCGCAGGTAAGACGTGTCTCGTGCTTCCACCAGACTGACGAGTGAAAAACGCAAATCGCGCCGCTCTGAGAAAATTCCGACGGTGCGAAAGTGGCGATTGGAAATAAACCACGTTTCATCGCGATCGTTTGCGAGAATGAAATAGCACTCGCTCGTTTCCGACGGGCTGTGAACTCCCAGCGCACGGTAAGCGACATCAACGGAGAACCCGTTCTCGAGCGGCAACGGATGTGGCGGCCGCTGCGAAGCCTGTTGCACGCGTAGATACAGTCCGGGTTCGAGACAAATCATTGCTTGAAATAGGTGCGGCGGCTTGCGCCGCCGCCTCCACTTATCAGGCTGGCTCGAGTTCTGCCGTGCGCTGTTCCGCACGCGGGCGCACTCCGCTCTTTGCACCCGTCTTCTGCTGCTTGATCTGTTCCTTGCGCGCGGCGATCTGCTCACCCAGCGCGACGGTGTCGATTTTCGCGCGCCGCACTTTCGGGAACATCTCGTTTTCTTCCTCCTGCACGTGATGGTCGATGTACTCGCCCAACACCTTGACCTTGGCATCGTAATGATCGTCCGACGGCGACGACCCTTCGATTTGCGCGATCAGGTCTTTGGCGCTCGCATGCTCGATGTCGGCCTCGTCGACAAGTTCGACCTTGTCGATGGCTGCGCGCGCAGCCGGGTAAAAAATTTCTTCTTCCGCGGTCGCGTGTGCGGTCAATTCCGTGCAGATCATCGTCGCCAGCTCCTGCTTTTGTTGATCCGGCGCGTCTGCCTTGGCGAGCCGCTCGTACTGCTTGAACAGCTTCTTCACTTTCGCGTGATCAGCAGTCAGCTGCGCAATCGCTTCGTTCTTGCTCGTCTTGGTCG
>JBGSWX010000404.1:0-1638 GCA_041751695.1 Burkholderiaceae bacterium
GGCTCTCAGTTTCTCGCTGCGCGCGAACAGATGCGCAGCATCGACCGGATCGAATGCGTACTGCCGTCCGCAAAACTCGCACGTGACCGTGACCGAGCCTTGCTCGGCGATGATCGAGTCGACTTCTTCCTGCCCGAGCGACAGCAACATCTTGCCGATGCGCTCACGCGAGCAGGTGCATTGGAAGCGCGGCGTCAACGGCGCGTAGTGTTCGAGCGATTCCTGCCAGAACAGGCGGTGCAAAACGTCGGCCGGCGTGAGGTCAATCAGCTCGTCGGAGGTTACCGTTCGCGCCAGCGTGACCAGATGCTCCCATGCATCGTCTTCGCCAGAAGCTGCCAACTGCTCGCCATCGTGCGGCAAGCGCTGCAATAACAAACCCGCTGCAGCGTCGTCGTTCGATGCGAGCCAGAGACGTGTTTCAAGCTGCTCGCTTTGCCGCATGTAGGTCTGGAGGATTTCGGCCACGCTGTCGCCTTCAAGCGCGACAACGCCCTGATACGGCTGTTGCCCGGGCAGCCGGTCCTTCGGATCGAGCGTGATCGCGAATCGGCCGCGCCCGCTGCGGTTAAGAAGTTGTTGCAAGGAAATGTCATTGGCGATCGGTGGGGCGCGCACCTTGGCGGTGGCGCGCAGCGCAAGATCGGGCTGGCATTCGACCACGAGCAGTTGCAGTGGGCCGTCGCCGTAGACCTGCATCACCAGCGCACCGTTGAATTTGATCGTTGTCGCGAGCAGTGCGGCGGCGGCGACCATCTCGCCCATCACGCGCACGACGGCGGGCGGATAGCGATGGTGCGCCGTCATCTCGCGCCACGCTGTGCCGAGCTGCACCACTTCGCCGCGTACGCGCGCGCCGGGAAAGGTGAACTTCAACAGCTGATCCGGCATGGCGCCGCTTCAGCTGATGCGCTTCAGATCGCTGCGGTAGGCGACTGCACGCTGCACGTAGCCATCGGTGTCGCGCTTCATCCGCTCGATGTGCGCCGGCTCGAGCTGCCGCACGACTTTCGCCGGTGAGCCGATCACCAGCGAGCCGTCGGGAATCTGCTTGCCTTCGGTAATCAGCGCGCCGGCGCCGATCAAGCAGTTGCGTCCAATCACCGCGCCGTTCAGTATCACCGCCTGAATTCCGATCAGGCTGCCGTCGCCGATCGTGCAGCCATGCAACATCACTTGATGGCCCACGGTGACTCTGCGGCCGATCGTCAATGGAAACCCTGGGTCGGCATGCAGCACGCAGCACTCCTGCACGTTGCTGTCGGCGCCGATCTCGATTGGCTCGTTGTCCCCGCGCAGCGTGACGTACGGCCAGATGCTGACTCTGGACCCGAGGATGACGTTGCCGATGACCGAAGCGGTGTCAAATACGTACGCGCTCGGATCGATTTTGGGGACGCGATCACCCAGTTGGTAGATGGCCATAGCTCAAGTCTAGCTGCGGCAGTGCGCCTCCCCGACGAACGGCGCTCCATGGCTCTGCGGAACTTGAGCCTTACGTGCCCGGATTAGTCTGAGCGCGCGATCACTCCCACGAGGGATCGAATCGGCGCCGGCCGGCGGCTACATTGCACCCATCGTCAGGAGGTTGAATGAATTGGTCCACGTTGTTGTACGCCCCGGTGGGTGAGTTGCTGT
>JBGSWX010000405.1:0-4781 GCA_041751695.1 Burkholderiaceae bacterium
CCCGCGGCCGGCAACTGGGTCTACAAGGAGGCGACCAAGCAGGTGCAGAACGAGGTCAACGTCGGCACCAGCCTGGCCCAGTCGATGCAGAACACGGGCGTGTTTCCGAACATGGCGATCCAGATGACATCGATCGGCGAAGAATCGGGCTCGCTCGATTCGATGCTGTCGAAGGTCGCGGACTACTACGAACGTGAAGTCGATGAGACGGTGGATGCTTTGGCGAGTTTGCTCGAACCGATGATCATGGTCATTTTGGGCGTGGTCGTCGGCGGTATCGTGATCGCGATTTATCTGCCGATCTTCAAGCTCGGTCAGGTGGTCTAGGCACTCGGATAAGCCGGCGTCGCAGCGCGACGCCGGCAACTGATACTTGCTGGAAGGCCCTCTCCTCGTCGTTGTCGTCGCCGTCTTTAGCCTGGCGATCGGCTCGTTCCTCAACGTTCTGATTCATCGTCTGCCCAAGATGATGGAAGCCGACTGGCGCGCGCAGTGCGCCGAGCTCGCGGGCACTGATGTCGCTTCGGCCGGCCGCTACAACCTGGTCGTGCCGGGCTCGCATTGCCCGCAGTGCAAGACCCCGTTGCGGGTGATCGACAATATTCCGATCGCATCCTGGCTCGCACTGCGCGGCAAGTGCGCGCATTGCGCGACGCGCATTTCGGCACGCTATCCGATTGTCGAAGCGCTGACCGCGGTGCTGTCCGCGATCGTCGCGTGGAAGTTTGGGCTCACGTGGCAAACATCCCTGGCGCTCGTCTTTACTTGGACCCTGATCGCGCTAACGTTTATCGACGCCGACACCACCTTGCTACCCGATGACTTGACCTTGCCTCTGCTTTGGCTCGGTCTGCTGGCGAATTTGTACGGCGTCTTCGTGCCGATCAACGAGGCGGTCATCGGGGCGGTTGCCGGCTACCTTACTTTGTGGTCGATCTACTGGCTGTTCAAGCTCACGACCGGCAAGGAAGGCATGGGCTACGGCGACTTCAAACTGCTCGCGGCGCTCGGTGCGTGGATGGGGTGGAAAGCATTGTTGCCGATCGTGTTGCTGTCGTCGTTGGTGGGCGCGGTGGTCGGCATCGCACTGATCGTGCTGGCGCGCCGCGGCCGCGAGATTCCGATTCCGTTCGGCCCGTATCTGGCAGCGGCCGGGCTGATCGTGATGCTCGTCGGCGATCGACTGACGCGCTGGTTCGTCCCGCTTTGACCTCGGCCGTGTTCAGCGTCGGCCTGACCGGGGGCGTCGGCAGCGGCAAGAGCACGGTCGCCTCAATGCTGTCGACGCGCGGCGCGGGCGTGGTCGACGCCGATGCGATCTCGCACGAGCTGACGCAGGCCGGTGGGGCGGCCATCGAACCGCTGCGCGAATCCTTCGGCCAGCACGCGATTGCACGGGGTGGCTCGCTCGACCGCGCCAAAATGCGCGCGGTCGCATTTTCGGACCCGGCAGCGCGCATTCGGCTCGAAGCCCTATTGCACCCGCTGATCCGGAACGCCATGCGCGAACGCGCGGGCACACTGGCCGCCGATGGTTGTCCCTACATCCTGTTTGTCGTTCCACTGCTGGTGGAAAGCGGCACCTGGAGTACAAGCGTCGACCGCGTGCTGCTGATCGATTGCAGCGAAGCGACCCAAATCAACCGTGTGTGCGCGCGTCCCGGCATGAACGAATCCGCGGCGCGCCGAATCATGCAGGCTCAGGCGAGTCGCCAGCAGCGCTTGACCGTGGCCGACGACGTCCTGATGAACGAGGCGCCATTGGCCGAGATCGAAAGCAAAATAGAGCAGCTGCATCAGCAATACCTGCGGCGGCAAGCCCGTATGCAATGAGCCGCGAAACGCTGTGATATCTTCGACTGTGCCCCTGTTCCCCCTGCGAGATGTCGACCGACGGTAAGGTCCTGTACGAGTACCCGTTCAACGAGCGCGTTCGGACCTTGTTGCGTCTCGAAGATCTGTTCGACAAGTTGATTTACTTCTGCGCGCAGGAGCATTCGTATTGCCATCACACCGCACTGCTGACACTGTTCGAGATTCTCGAAGTCACGTCGCGCGCCGACCTGAAATCGGATTTGCTGCAGGAGCTCGAGCGCCACAAGCAGTCGCTTCACGCGCTGCGAAATAATCCGCAGGTCTCGGAGAGCGCTCTCTCGGGCGTGCTGTCGGAGATCGAACAAGCGCAGCAAAACTTGAATGCCACCACCGGCAAGGCGGGCCAGCACGTGCGCGACAACGAATGGCTGATGAGTATCCGCAGCCGCGCGATCATTCCGGGCGGCACCTGCGAGTTCGATCTGCCGTCGTATCACGCGTGGCTGACGCGCGATGTCGACGCGCGCACGCGCGACTTGCAAGGGTGGGTGGCCCCGATGATGCAGTTCCACTCGGCGCTCGCGATTGTCTTGAAACTGCTGCGCGAGACCGCGCATCGCAGCAAGCAGGTGGCCACGCTGGGCGCGTTTCAGCAGATGCTGCAGGGGCGCACGTATGCGTTGCTGCAGGTCCGGCTCGACGGCGCCCTCAATGCGATTCCCGAGATCAGCGCCAATAAGTACATGCTGTGGATACGCTTTACAACGCAGGATCGCGAGCCGAAGCCGCGCTCAGTCGATCGCGACATTCCGTTCGAATTGGCGCTGTGCGCGTTTTAGAGATGCAACTACATGGCAGCGACGGTGAAGTGCCCGACTTGTGGTCGCGACGTCAGATGGAATGACGAATCGAAGTTCAGACCGTTTTGTTCGGAGCGCTGCAGGCTGATCGACCTCGGTGCCTGGGCGTCGGACGGCTACTCGATTGCCGAGACGCCTGAAAGCGATGCCCAGACCGGTGACGATTCATCGAGCCGCGCGCCGGCACCGCCGAAGCATTGATCCTCCGTCCAGATCGCTGACAGCGCTGCGATGCCGTGCGCGCCGTGCTGCATCGCGCACTGCAGATCGCGCGGCTGCAGACCGCCCAGCGCGTACACCGGCACACTGCTGCCGGCAATCATCTTTGCCAGCTCGTTCCAGCCCAACGGCGCACGGGCCGGATGAGTCGCTGTCGGCAACACCGGCCCAACCGCCACAAAATCCGCGCCCAGCGCTGCGGCACGCTCGATCTCCGCGCGCGAATGCGCAGACGCTGATACCCACGCCAGCGCAGGCCGCGTTTTTGTTTTCGCTGCGTCCACTGCAGTCAGGTGCACTCCGTCCGCCAGTTCCCACAGCGCCTGCCGATGGCGGCTGCTGACCAGCAAGGTGGCCCCCGCGGCGCGCACACGATCGAGTACCTGGTGGAAGATCGATGCCGCATCGGCATCGTCGAGCTCGGGTTCGCGAAACTGCACCATCTTGAGGCCGCGCTCGAGCGCCGCTTCGAGACGCAGCAGGAATGATTCGCGACCCCACCACGCCACTGCGCTGATCGCATAGAACGGCGGAAGATCCAGCCATCGCAGCACCGGAATCGTGGCGGGCAACAATGGCCCATCGGGAAGCGCGCGCGCGGAGTAGAAGCCGAAATCCTGGTGCTCACGCGCCTGACATTCACCGCGCCATTCAAACACGCGGCAAAAATGAAGCCGCACGAGCGCGTGTGGATAGTCGAACACTCGCACGACCCAGGGATAAACCGTTGCGATGTCGATCGCCAGTTCTTCATGCAATTCGCGCGCGAGCGCTTGCGCGATCGATTCGCCGGCCTCGACCTTGCCGCCCGGAAACTCCCAGTAAGACGCATAAGGTTTACCCGTCGGCCGACTCGCTAGCAGGAAACGGCCGTCAGGGCGAATCAGCACCCCGGCCGCCACGTCGACCGGTGTGCGCGTCGAACTCATCTCGACGCGCCGCCGTCAGAAAGTTGTTTTGTTCCCGCCCAGTGCCGCGCGAACTGCAATGCGACCCGCCCTGAGCGCGATCCCCGCTGCAGCGCGAACTGCAACGCTTCGGTGCGCGCCTGCGCTATGTCACTCGGCGCTACGCCGAAACGAGCCAGCCAGTGCGCCACGATGTCGAGATAGTCGTCCTGGCGAAACGGGTAGAACGATAGCCAGAGGCCGAAGCGTTCGGATAGCGACACGCGTTCTTCGACCGCCTCGGTTGGGTGAATCTCCCCGTCTTCGTCGTAGCGCGTATCGAGGTTGTCGCGCATCAGCTCCGGCATCAAATGCCGCCGATTCGACGACGCGTAGATAAGCACGTTGTCGGCCGCCCCGGCGATCGAGCCGTCGAGCGCCGCCTTCAATTCCTTGTAGCCGGCCTCATTCGCATCGAACGACAGATCGTCGCAAAAAACGATAAAGTGCTCGGTGCGCTCCGCGACCTGATCGACGATGTCGGCAACGTCAATCAGGTCTCGCTTGTCGACTTCAATCAGCCGCAGTCCCTGCGCGGAAAATGCGTGCAGGCATGCGCGAATCAGCGACGACTTTCCGGTGCCGCGCGCGCCGGTGAGTAGCACGTTGTTGGCTGGCAACCCGCGCACGAACCGCTCGGTGTTCTGGCGTATCACGTCTTTTTGCTGATCGACGTGTTTGAGATCGTCGAACGCAATCAACGCCGGCCGCGTCACCGCTTGCAATTGACCTTGCTCGATTCCGAGATAGCGCCGCTTGCGCCACCTGAACGCAGTCGAGGACGAGAAGTCAGTCGGCACGCGCGTGGGCAGCAACGATTCGATGCGCTCGAGCACCGCGGCCAGCCGCTGCACGGTTGCGTCGGTAGCGTCGCGCGTCACGATCGGTAATCGGCGTTAATCGAAACGTAGTCGTGCGACAGGTCGGCCGTCCAAACCGA
>JBGSWX010000406.1:0-3380 GCA_041751695.1 Burkholderiaceae bacterium
GTGGGCGTGCGCGGCATGCGCACGCTGGCGAACAAGGTGCGCAGGCTGCCGCCGAATGCACCCGCAAGTGCCGCGTTCATCGGCCACATCGTCCGCATGCAGGAAGAAATCGGCACCGGCGGCGCGGGCTTTCGCTTCATCTACGCCGCCTTCCTGCAGGAAGCGGCAGAAACTGCCCGACTGCCGGATCTTGCAGAGTTTTCCGAGCGGCTCACTGTCATCGGCGACGGCTGGCGCGCCTTTGCGTTGACTGCTGCGCGCATGATCAAGGGGCGCGAGCCGCTCGACTTGTTCAAGGTGTCGGACAAGCTGCGCGAGCAGGCGGCCGACGAAGAGACTTTTTTCCGCGCACTCAAAGCTGCTCTGCGCTAATGCTGGAGGTCGCTGGTCTCGCCTTTCGCTACGCGCGCGCAAGCCAATCCGCACTATCCGATGTGTCGCTGCGAGCGCAGCGCGGCAGCGTGCTCGGGTTACTCGGGCCCAATGGCGCCGGCAAGACCACGCTCCTGTCTCACCTCGCAGGCCTGTTGCCCGTTCAGCAGGGGCAGATCACGCTCGACGGGAAGCCGCTGGCGCAGGCTCGCGCGCGCGATCCCACCCGAATCGCCATCGCGCCGCAGGACTACGCGTTCTATCCGATGCTCACCGTGATCGAAAATCTCGCATGCTTCGCTGGCGCCGCGCGACTCGGCGGGCATAGGCGGCAGCAGCGCATCGACGCCTGCCTTGACTTCGCGCAGTTGCAGCGCTTCGCGTCGACCCGGGCGGAGCAGCTGTCGGGCGGACTCAAGCGGCGGCTCAATCTGGCGATTGCGCTGTTGCCCGAGCCCGAATTGATGCTGTTCGACGAGGCCACCGTCGGTGTGGATCCGCAATCGCGCGCATTTGTGCTCGATGCGATCAAGACGTTGGCGCGCGCCGGCGCTGCGGTGATCTACGCCTCGCATTACATGGAAGAGATCGAATCGATCGCCGACCGCGTTGTGATTCTCGATCGCGGCCGCGTGCTGCGTGAAGGCGCGCTCAATGAGTTGCTGTCCGAAGGCGCGCATCAGCTGACGGTGACGGCTGACGGCATCGCACTGCCGGCGCTGCGCGAGTTGCTGGCGCGCTACGGCACTTTGGAGGAGGGCGGCGAGGCGATCCGTCTGCGCGTGGCTGACGGGCACTCGCCGGCGGTCGTCTTCGAAGCAATTGAAAACAGCGGCGCCACACTGCGGCACGCGGAATTCGGGCGCTACAACCTCGAACAGTTGTTCATGACGTTGACGCACCGATCGCTGCGTGATCTCTGATGTTCGCAGCGCTGGTCAAGAAAGAACTGCTGGCGCTGGCGCGCGACGTTCATGGGCTCGCGGTGTTGTTCTTGATGCCCGCGATTTTCATCGTCGTGATGTCGCTCGCGCTCAGAGATGTCTACAGTCCGCCTCAGGTCGCGTTGCGATACGCGCTCGACGTGCGTGATAGCGGCCGAGCCTCGCAAGAGTGGCAGAAGGCATGGCGGACGAGTCACGGTGAACCCGTCGCACTGCCAGCCGACTGGCAGCAACAGTTGCAAGGCGGTGCGTTGAAATACGTCATCGTGTTCGACACCGGTTTGTCCGAGGCACTCAAACCCGGCAGCCCACCGGTCGAGCCGGCCGTACGCTTGATCGCGGAGCCGGGCATCGACAGCAACGTATTCAATTCACTGCGCGCCGAGCTCAATGCAGTGGCAAGCGAGTTCAAGTGGCGTGCTGCGCTCGGGCAAGCCGAGGCGCCGCAGGCGTCCGCTGCCTCTTCTGCGACGGCGGTCCCGGTGGCGCGGGCAGAGCGCTACGAGAGTGCCGGCCGCCGTCCGACGTCGGTACAGCAAAACGTGCCCGCGTGGCTGGTGTTCGGCATGTTCTTCGTCGTCACGGCGATCGCCGGTCTGTTCATCCAGGAACGAAGCGCCGGAACATTGGCGCGCCTGCGCAGCATGGGCGTTCCGCGTTACGTGCTGCTGGCATCCAAGGCCGTTCCCTACCTCGGCGTCACCGCACTGCAGGCCGCATTGATGCTGGCGGTCGGCGTGTGGCTGATGCCGCTGCTGGGCGGCGACGCGTTGTCGCTCTCCGGCATCGATTGGGCCGCACTAGCATTGGCGATCGGCGCGATCAGCGCTGCGGCGGTGAGCCTGGCGCTGATGCTCGCCACCCTCGTGCGCACACACGCGCAGGCCTCTGCGATCGGGCCGATTTTGAACGTGTTAATGGCCGCGATCGGCGGCATCATGGTGCCGGTGTTCGTAATGCCGCACTTCATGCAGGAATTGGCCCGACTGTCGCCGATGAACTGGGGATTGGAGGCGTTGCTGACCGTACTGTTACGCGGCGACGATGTCGCTGCCACGTTGCCGCATGCGGCGCGCCTGCTGGTCTTTGCCGCCGTCATGCTGTTGATCGCCGCGCTGCTGTTCAGGCGAGCGTCAAAGTGAACCACCCGACAACGGCCGAGTTGATCGCTGCGCTGAAATCGCTCGTGCTGCAGACCACCGACAAGGACGAGCCCGAGGGCGGATTGACCGACGATGAAATCCTATTCGGGCCGCAGTCACGCCTGGCGCTCGACTCGCTGGACGCGCTGCAGATATCGATGGCGATTCAGCAGCGCTTCGGCGTGCGCATGACCGACAGCAAGGAAACGCGGCGCGCGCTGAGCTCGATCGCGCATCTGCAGCAGTATCTGCACGGCAGAATCAAGTGAGCGGGGTTTATCTCGCCGGGCGTGGGCTGGCGTCTGCGCTCGGGCCCGACCTCGCGACTGCAATCGATGCGCTGCGGCGCGGCGGAGTGCAGCCGGGCCGGCTCGAGGTAGCACCCGATTGCGTGTGGCCGTTCTATGCAATCGCCGATGTCGATCGCGATTGGCCGGAGCGCACGCGCCGCATCGTGCGCAGCGTGGTCTGCGAAAGCGGTGCGCTCTCCGACCGCACCGGCCCGCTGTTCCTCGCGTCATCGTCGCTCGACATCGGCGTGCAGGAGATGAGCGATGATTTCGGGCCCGGCCTGCATGACCTGGGCGAGCAGATCGCAAGCTGGCTCGATTGGAACGGGCCGGTGTTCACCGTCTACTCGGGCTGCGCGTCAGCGCTGTGCGCCATCCTGAGTGCCGCCGCCATGATGCGCGCGGATAAAGCCGATGACGCGCTAATACTGGGGCTGGAGCTGCGCAATCACTTTACGGTCGCTGGATTCAGCGCGATGCAGTTGCTGGCGCCGTCGAGCGCGCAACCACTCGGCGCCGCGCGCCAGGGAATCGTTCTGGGCGAAGCGGTCGCGGCGCTTTATCTGTCGCGTCGGCCCGCGCGTTGGCGCGTTGCCGGAGGTGCCAACGTGATCGACGGCCGCAATCCCGCC
>JBGSWX010000407.1:0-8882 GCA_041751695.1 Burkholderiaceae bacterium
ATCTGCGCCAGCCCCTACTGTCGCGACATTGCCTCGCACGTGATGTTTTTTCTTCTCTTACCCCAACCAAAGAGAACGCAACGACGCGTGCGCGTTTGGCGTAGATGCGCGGCCTTTGGAGTCGTCGTCGAGGAGCGGAGCGCCAGCGGGTCTTTAAGGGCCTGCCTGTCTGAGCGCCAGCGAGTTTGCAGGCCCGCCGCTGGCGCGAGTACCGCAGAGCAGTCGCGAAGCGACCGACGACTCAGGCAGCGCAGCTACGCCAAACGCTTGCGCGCCGCAAACCCAACGCCTAAGAGTTTCTAGCTGCGCCAGGCTTCAGCAAAACCATCAGCGCACCGCTCCCGCCCTCGGTGGACCTCGCCTGGCAAAACGCGATCACATCTTCGCGCTGCGCAAGCCACACCTTGGTCCTTCCCTTGAGCACCGGCTGACGGCCCTTCGAGCCGAGGCCTTTGCCGTGCACGACTCGCACACAGCGCAAGCCGCGCTTGCCTGCGTCGCGCAGGAATTCGGCAAGCATTTCGCGCGCTTCGTCGGTGCGGCATCCATGCAGATCGACCTCGTCCTGAATCACCCACTCGCCGCGGCGCAACTTGCGCAGCACATCGGCGCCGACGCCCGGGCGGCAGAACGACAGCTCGTCGTCGGTATGCAGCAGTGTGTCGATCTCGAATTCGTCCGACACCGAGGCGGCCAGCACCAGTTGGTCGTCCTCTCGACGCTTGTGCGGAACGGGAGGATGCGGAGTGCGCTTGTGCTCGACGCGTGCTGTGCCGTTGAGCGGCGTGACTCGCCCGACGGCATCGCGAAACTCGTCGGCGGCTTCCACCATTTTCACTTCCTGAGCTTTGACCTTGGCCGCGGCTTTCTTGCGTTGCTGCGACTCCTGAGCCAGCGTTCCGCGCAGCGTCTCGAGCTGCGACAGATGCGAAAATTTCTGCTCCATGGATGCGGCGTCGAGGCGTGCGTTACGCAGCCAACGCTTCGGGCGCGTGAGCAACTGCTTCCAGATTCTCCAGATACTTTTGCGCGTCGAGCGCGGCCATGCACCCGGTGCCAGCACTGGTGATCGCCTGGCGGTACACGTGGTCCTGCACGTCGCCGGCTGCAAAAACGCCCGCGACGCTGGTGGCGGTGGCCATCCCTGCCAGCCCGGTCTTGGTGATGATGTAGCCGTTTGTCATGTCGAGCTGACCGGCGAAGATCTCGGTGTTCGGCCGATGCCCGATCGCGATAAATACACCCTGTAGCGCAATATTCTCCGTCTTGCCGGTTTGCGTGTTCTTAATTCGCACGGCGTTCACGCCCGAGTCGTCGCCGAGCACCTCGTCGAGCACGTTGAATGTTTTCATCTCGACCTTGCCTTCTTTCACCTTTTGCATCAGGTGATCGACATTGATCGGCTCGGCGCGAAACTTGTCGCGCCGGTGAATCAGCGTTACTTTTTTGGCGATGTTAGTCAGATACAGCGCTTCTTCGACCGCGGTGTTGCCGCCGCCCACGACCGCCACGTCCTGGTTCTTGTAGAAGAAGCCATCGCAGGTGGCGCAGCCCGATACACCCTTGCCCATGAACGCCTGCTCGGACGGCAGGCCCAGGTACATCGCGCTGGCGCCGGTGGCGATGATCAGCGCGTCACACGTGTACTCGGCGGAGTCGCCGATCAGGCGCAACGGTCGCTCGTCGAGCTTGGCGGTGTGAATGTGATCGAAGAGCACTTCGGTGTTAAAGCGCTCCGCGTGCGCCAGGAAGCGCGTCATCAGGTCGGGGCCTTGAACGCCTTGCGCATCCGCCGGCCAGTTGTCGACGTCGGTCGTCGTCATCAACTGCCCACCCTGCGCCAGTCCGGTGACCAGCACCGGCTTCAAATTGGCGCGCGCGGCATACACAGCGGCCGTGTACCCGGCAGGACCCGAGCCCAGGATAAGGACACGCGCGTGCTTGGTGGTCGTCATATGGCTCTGCTTGATTGCCTTGCTTTGGATCGATCCGATTATATTGGGACGACCTCGATCAAACGAAAGCCGCCTTATTCGTTGCCTTGTACAGGCGCCGAGCGCTTGGCGAGGCGGTAACCGATGGCGCGCCTGCGGGCTGCCGCGAAATATTCATCGTCGCTCATGCCGGAATTTTGCCGACCGAGCAGGGCGCGCACGGCCGGTGCCAGCATGGCCAACGCAACGCCGAAGCCGCCGACGAGCAAAGCGGTCTTCATTCGGCTGCGTCGTCGTCGTCGCGGTAACCCGACTCCGCTTTGTTGACCTTGTAAAACGCGCCGGCGACGCCGACCGCGACGACGCCGCCCAGAAAAGCCAGAATAAGCGGACCCACGATGACCTCCCACGACCAAGAACCGTGAACTCTAGATTCTCGAAGGCGGAGTCGAAGGCGATTAAAGCGCTGGATTTACTCGGTGTTTTGGGGCAACAGGAAGGCACAAAGCCCGGACGGGCTACATCTGCCGAAAAAGGTGCGTGTAGCTGTCTGAAACCAGCAGCGTTTCAACGCGCGTTTTCAGCTTCACCAGCATGCGCCCGCGGAAGTCGCGTGCGACGCCGGCAATCGACGTTGCGTTCACCAATGTCGAGCGATGAATCTGCCAGAACTGGTTCGGATCGAGCTCGTCGACCAGGTCTTTAAGCGGCTTTCGAATCAGCGCTTCGCCGTCGCCGGTCACTACGCGTGTGTATTTATTGTCGGCCTGAAAATAGGCGACCTCATCGACGGTGACCAGCTTCAGGTTCTGCCCGACCGATGCGTTGATCCAGCGCAAATACTGCTTCGCGGACGAGTGCGCACCTGAATTGAGCTGGTCAAGCGTTGCATCCAGCCGGGCGGGCGGCGTCCCCAGACGCTGCCTGACACGCGACACCGCGGTGAACAAACGCGCCGCTGCGACCGGCTTCAAGACGTAGTCCACCGCGCCTTGATCGAACGCGGCCACTGCGTGCTGGTCGTACGCGGTCACGAATACCACGTGGCAGCGGCCGCTGGCCTGCCGCGCAACTTCGAGCCCGGTGGCTCCGGGCATTTGAATATCGAGGAACAGTACGTCGGGACGAAGCTCGTCAAGTAGGCGCAGCGCCTGCACACCGTCGACTGCCTCGCCCACGATCAAGAGCTCCGGCCAGAGCTGCCCGAGCTGCTCGACCAGTTGATGGCGCAGCGTCGCTTCGTCCTCGGCGACGATCGCTGTCGGACTGCTCACGACTCCGGACCGGACGCCGCCGGCACGCGCATCGTCAACTGCACCAGCTGCTCGCGCTCCTCGCAGTCCAGCGACGCTGCGCCTCCGTAGAGACCCGCGAGGCGCTCACGCACGCGAGCGAGCTCGGCGTCGTCCGCACAGCCGGCAGGGTGGTCGAAACGCAACACGGTTACAACTTGATTGCCGATCCGGCTAATGCCGATTCTGATCGACGCCGGCGGCTCGCCTGATGGCTGCCTGACGGCGCGCTGGACAAGCGGCAAGAACAGCATCGGATAGAAGCGGGCAGCCCCGCAGTCTTCGGGCAGCGTCACGTAAAGCTCGGGACGCCCGGCGTGCAGCGAAGTCACCACTGCGAGGTACGCCTTGACCAGATCGATCTCGGCCTCGATCGTCGAACCTGCCTCTCGCATGCGGGGCAAGGCCACTCGCAGATAGGTGATTAACCGGTCAAGATCCTGCGCCGCCTGCGGCGCGTCTCTGCGATACAGCGTTTCTATATCGACCAGCGAATCGAACAGGAACTGCGGCTCGACTTGCGCCTGCATCGCGATCAGTCGCGCTTCCAGAACCTCGCGTGCGATCGTGGCGTGCGCGCGCTGCGCCAACAGCACCGCCCGCTGTGTTGCCGAGCGCTGACGCATGTTCTGCGCTGCCGCCATAAACAGAAACGCGAAAAGGGAAAGCTGCGCGGTGGTGCCCATGAACCGCAGCCATTCCGGCGGCATCGGCTTTGTCTTCTCCATCAGGGCCTGCCACACCTGATCGATGCCTATGGCATTTGCAATCGGTATCGTGACGGCGGCGGTCAGTGCGGCGCTGCCTACCGACGCCGCGACCAGTCTGCTCCAGCGGGTGCGCTCGCTTGGCTCCGCCGCGACAACCAGCCACGCCAGCAGCGCAGAGGTGAAAATCAACAGCGACACGATAGGTTCGAACGCGATGATCCGCCAAATGCCCGGCTTGCCGAGCTTATCGAACAGGTAAGCAAAATCGAGAACCGATGTCACCAGGGTGGCGAGCATCACCGCGACTACATGGCCGCGGGTTACGTGTATCGCGCGATAACGCGTGTCAGGCGGCACCAGCGCCTGAAGTGTCTGACTCGTAGTGATTGGCACTGCGCTCATGCTGCCGCTGCCTCCCACTCAACCGGCAAACGGATCAATGCGGTGACGCCGCGCGGAGCGCCGGCGGTGAGCGTCATTCTGGCCCGCGCCCCATACAACGCGCTTAGTCGCGAACGCGTGTTCGCCAACCCTACGCCGGCCCCAGTAGTCCCGGAAAAACCGGCGCCGTTATCTCGCACCTCGACCAACAAATCATCGCCCTCGCGCCGCGCATGAATGTCGATTCGGCCGCCTTCAGGCAGCGGTGAAAGCCCGTGCTTGATTGCATTTTCCACCAGTGTCGGCAGCACCATCGGCGGCACTCTTGCGTTGGCGAGGCCGGGGTCATGATCGATCGAAAAGTCCAGCCGCTCGCGCATTCGCATCTTCAAGATGGTCAGGAACGACCGGGCCAGTTCGAGTTCGCGTCCCAGCGTCGAGCCCGACTCGCGCATCGCCGGCAGCGCAGCACGCAGATAGTTGATCAGGCTGGCAAGCATCTCGCGTCCCTCGTCAGGTGCCGTTTCGTACAGACGCTTTACGTTGGCCAGCGTGTTGAAGAGAAAGTGCGGCTCAATTTGCGCCTGCAGTGCGGTCAGTTGCGCTTCGCACATCTGCGCCTGCAACCCCTGCTGCCGGCATTCGGCGTCGGCCAGGCGGCAGCGCGCCTCCTGGTCCGCGCGCATCGAACTGAAAAACCAATACGCCAGAGCACCGACTGCGGTCCACAAAGTGAATGTCGAAACGAAGAAACCTGGGCTTTCGCCGAGCCGTTGGACTATGGGGAACCCGGCCATGATCAGCCGCGCCGGCACACTGATCGCTGCCGCTATAGCTGACGTAAGCACTCCAAGCGCGAGTGCACGCCGCGGCGACAAAGCTTTGGCGGCGGCAAATGCTTCGGTAAGCGCAATCGCCAGCAGCAAAAGCAGGCCGCTGATCAACGTCTGCCGAATTGCACGCACGAGATTAAAGGCCCATTCGTCGAGCGGCTCGTAGTGGAGCCCCGTCACAAACCGCCCGAGCATCAACAGAAGGCAGAAATAAAAAACGACCGCGATTGACTTCAGATTCCATACGCGCCTGAAGGCGGCGCGTGCGGCCGTCGGTGAAGCGCCGTCGCAGGCGCCTGGCGCTGGGACCGTAGGCTGGTTTGTCATACGCCTGATTTTGCTCGGTGCGGACGCACATCGCAACGCCCGCCGATGAAGCACCACCTGCCCGGTGCCAAACCCCGGTGGCGGCGACGAATCTGCGTGCTTCCCTATACCTATAATCGCCGCCATGGCGGCAAGGGCAAGGGCGAGCAGCGGCGTGCAACGCGGGGCCGATGGTGTTTGGGTGCGTCCGCGCGACGCGGCGCCGGCATCGGAAGGAAACGATCGCTTCGGCCGATTGCTCGCCGAAGCCGGATGGATCGTCGGCGCCGTCGCAGCGATTGCGTTGTTTGCGACGCTCGCCAGTTTCAACAGTGCCGATCCTGCGTTCTCGCACACCGCGGGCCCGGGCGGCGTGCAGAACATCGGCGGTCGATTGGGCGCCTGGGTGGCCGACATCGCGATGCTGCAGTTCGGCGCGTGCGCATATCTGCTGGTGTTCGGTCTGGCCGTGACCGTCGTGCGCGGATTCCGCAAGCTGCACCGAACGGCGAGCGGTGATCCGCTCAACGATGACCTGCCCGCGTATGCGCACGGTATCGGCTTCGTGCTGTTGCTGTTCGGCGCCGTAGGCCTGGAAGCGCTTCGCTTTCATGCGCACCGCATCGCGCTGCCCGATGTGCCCGGCGGAATCGTCGGCCAGGGTGTTGGGCAATTTCTGACAGCGGGCGTCGGCTTTACCGGCGCCACCGTCATCATGTTAGTGGGCATTGCGATCGGCTTGTCGCTGTTTCTCGATTTCTCGTGGCTTGCGGTGGCTGAGCGCGTCGGCGGATTTTTCGAAGGATTCTCGCGCCGGGCACGGCGCAAGCGCGAGGAGGCTGAAGATCGCGCCATCGGCGAAGCGGCAGCGAAGGTGCGCGTGGCCGCGTTGAGCGACGAGCGCGAGCGCATCGACGAAGCTCCTCCCGTGCACATCGAACGGACGCCATCGCACATCAAGCCGTCCGAGCGCAAGCAGAAGGAAAAGCAGGTGCCCCTGTTTGCCGAGATGGCCGATGCGCGCCTGCCGCCGCTCGACCTGCTCGATGAACCCGCCGCGAATCTTGAGACGATTCCGACCGAGACGCTCGAGTTCACGTCGCGGCTGATCGAGAAGAAGCTGCGCGACTTCAACGTCGAAGCCGCCGTGGTCGCCGCGTATCCGGGGCCGGTGATCACGCGCTACGAAATCGAGCCCGCGGTCGGCGTCAAAGGCAGCCAGATCGTGAATCTTGCGAAAGATCTCGCACGCGCTCTGTCGCTGGTCTCGATTCGTGTCGTCGAGACGATTCCCGGCAAGAATCTGATGGGGCTCGAACTGCCGAATCCACGCCGGCAGATGGTGAAGCTGTCGGAGATTCTGGGCTCGGTCGTCTACAACGAAAGCCATTCGCTGCTGACGCTCGGACTCGGCAAGGACATCGCGGGCAAGCCGGTCGTGGTCGACCTTGCGCGAATGCCGCACCTGCTGGTGGCGGGCACCACCGGCTCCGGTAAATCGGTCGGCATCAACGCGATGATCCTGTCGATTCTGTACAAAGCCGATCCGTCGCAGGTGCGCATGATCCTGATCGACCCCAAGATGCTCGAGCTTTCAGTGTACGAAGGCATTCCGCACCTGCTGGCCCCCGTGGTGACCGACATGCGCGAGGCCGGCAACGCGTTGCAATGGTGCGTGGTCGAGATGGACAAGCGCTATCGGGTGATGAGCAAGCTCGGCGTGCGCAGTCTGACCAGCTACAACCAGAAGATCGCCGATGCGCGCGCCAAGGGCGAGTTCATCGCCAATCCGTTTTCGCTGACACCGGCCGAGCCCGAGCCGCTCGACACCCTGCCGATGATCGTGGTCGTGATCGACGAGCTGGCCGATCTGATGATGGTGTCGAGCAAGAAAGTCGAGGAGCTGATCGCGCGCATTGCGCAGAAAGCGCGCGCGTCGGGCATGCATCTGATACTCGCGACACAACGGCCGTCGGTCGATGTGATCACCGGCCTGATCAAGGCCAACATTCCAGCGCGAATTTCGTATCAGGTCTCGAGCCGCGTTGATTCGCGCACGATTCTCGATCAGATGGGTTCTGAATCCCTGCTCGGGCAGGGTGACATGCTTTATCTCGCACCCGGCACGGGATTGCCCTCGCGTGTGCACGGCGCGTTCGTCGCCGATGCCGAAGTGCACCGCGTGGTCGACGTGCTCAGAGCGCGCGGCGCGCCGCAGTACGTCGAGGGTTTACTCGAGGCGCCGGAAGCCAATGGCGAAAATGGTGACGCCAACGCCAGCGGCGGTGTCTACGCAAACGAAGCCGATCCGTTATACGACCAGGCCGTCGAGATCGTGCTCAAGAACCGCCGCGCGTCGATCTCGCTGGTGCAGCGGCATCTGCGCATCGGCTACAACCGGGCCGCACGGCTGCTGGAAGACATGGAGCGTGCCGGCATGGTGTCGGCAATGCAGAACAACGGCAACCGCGAGATTTTGGTACCGGCTCGCGAGAGCTAGAAGGATGTCGATGTTGAAGTCGTTACATGCGGTGCTGATTCTGGCGACGGTTTTCGCGTCGAACGCGCACGCCGCCGCGCTGGATCAACTGCGTAGTTTTCTGACGCAAACTCAGAGTGCGCGTGGAGATTTCGTACAGCGCGTCACCCCACGCCAGGGCGCCAAGCCGCAACCGGGCGCCAGTGGGCAGTTCGTCTTTCAGCGCCCCGGCAAATTCCGCTGGGTGTACGAAAAACCATACGAGCAGTTGATCGTCGCCGACGGGCAGCGGCTGGTGATGTTCGACAAGGACCTAAACCAGGCTACGATCAAGAAGCTGCAAGCATCGCTGCCTTCAAGCCCCGCATCGATCCTGTTCGGCTCCAACGAATTCGAGAAAGAGTTCGACGTCAGCGATGCCGGTGTGCGCGAGGGACTCGAATGGATCGTCGCCAAGCCGCGCGCGAAGGACACGACGTTCGAGCGAATCGAGATCGGTTTCCGTGACGGCTTGCCGCAGGCGATGCTGTTGGCCGACGGCTTCGGTCAGTTGACCCAGCTAACGTTCAGCAAGGTCGAACGCAACCCGAAGCTCGAAGCCGATGTCTTTCGCTTCACGCCGCCGAAGGGCGCGGACGTGCTCGAAGACAAGTAACCGTTATTGATTTCGCTAGACACACTTCATGCGCTGGTGGCGCGAAGCGGTGGAACTGGAAAGATCGATAGACCGCAAGCAGATGTTGTTCTGAATTGGCACTATGCGTCACCCATCGGAGCCCAGATTGGTCGCCGATTCTGCGGGTGCACTTCGCCTTCGCCTCTTCGAAGGGCCGCATGATGGCCTTCTTCCGACCTCAGCGCGGCATAGGTGGTTCACTTCAGGTCGATGGCGGCTTCCGCCCCCTGCGCGTTTGTAAACGTATCACCCGGATCAGCCGACCACCAAG
>JBGSWX010000408.1:0-1548 GCA_041751695.1 Burkholderiaceae bacterium
GCGCGACACGCAGCTATCGGCCGGCGACTTCGTCACTCTTCTGGCGGCTGCTCTGCTGCTGCTGCCGGCGCTGCGGCACCTGGCCTCCCTGAACGGCCCGCTGGCACGCATGGCCGCGGGCGCCCAAAGCGTTTTCGGCATGATGGATTTGCAGACCGAAGCAGAGACCGGCACGCGCACCATCGAGAGGGCGAGCGGCAGAGTCGAGCTTCGCGGTGTCTCGTTCCGCTACCCCGAAACCACCACCCCTGCGCTGCTCGACGTCAATCTGAGCGTGGCGCCGGGCGAGATGATTGCGCTGGTCGGACCGTCGGGCGGCGGCAAAACGACGTTGATCAATTTGATACCGCGCTTCATCGACCCCACCGCCGGCGAAATTCTGCTCGATGGTGTGCCGATCGAGGAGTTGACATTGGCGAGCCTGCGCCGGCAGATCGCGCTGGTGTCGCAGGACGTGGTGCTGTTCGACGATACCGTGACAGCCAACATTGCGTACGGCGGCCAGCGTGGCGCTACCAAGGAGCGCGTGCGCGAAGTAGCGGAGGCGGCGTTCCTGTTGCCGCTGATCGAGTCGCTGCCGAAGGGATTCGACACGCCGATCGGAGAGAGCGCGGTCCGGATGTCGGGCGGGCAGCGCCAGCGAATTTCGATCGCACGCGCGCTGCTGAAAGATGCGCCGATCCTGCTGCTCGACGAGGCGACCTCGGCGCTCGATTCGGAGTCGGAGCGTTTCATTCAGACTTCGCTCGAGCGCCTGATGCACGGCCGAACGACGTTCGTCGTGGCGCACCGGTTGTCGACGATCGAGCGCGCCGACCGCATCGTCGTGCTCGACCACGGGCGGATCGTCGAAGTGGGAAGCCATCGCCAGTTGCTGGCGCGCGGCGGTTTGTACGCGCACTTATACGAGATTCAGTTCGCGCCGCATTCATCCGAGCCGCGCGCCGAACAATTTCCGGAGCAGATCAAGTGACCAAGCCCATCAGCCGCTACCCCGTGCCCTCGATCGACGAGGTGCCGGAGGATCTGCGCGCCCGCATGCTCGAAGTGCAGGAAAGAGCGGGCTTCGTGCCCAACGTGTTCCTGACGCTGGCGCATCGCCCCGACGAATGCCGCGCGTTTTTCGCCTACCACGATGCGCTGATGCTGCGTGACTCCGGGCTCACCAAGAGCGAGAAGGAAATGATCGTCGTGGCCACCAGCGGCGCCAACGATTGCTTGTACTGCATCGTTGCGCACGGTGCGATTTTGCGCGTGTACGAAAAGCAGCCGCTGATTGCCGATCAGATCGCGGTCAACTACCGCAAGGCGGACATCACGCCTCGGCAGAAAGCGATGCTCGCATTTGCGATGAAGGTCGCGACTGCATCGTCATCGATCGAAGACGCAGACTTTGAAGCGCTGCGCAAGCACGGCTTCAGCGATGAAGACATGTGGGACGTCGGCGCCATCGCCGCGTTCTTCGCCTTGTCAAACCGCATGGCCAACATGATCGGCATGCGGCCCAACGATGAGTTCTATTTGCTGGGACGCTTGCCGCGCGAGAAA
>JBGSWX010000409.1:0-3268 GCA_041751695.1 Burkholderiaceae bacterium
GAACAGCGCCGAGCCACCGGCATGGGCGATCTCGAAGGCCGCGCCGACATCGGCTGCCCACGCCAAGAACATGCCAGCGCTGAAAAACAGCGCCACACGCGCGCGTCGCTCGAGCTCGTGCCAACGCTCTGCTGCGCACGCTTGCCGGCGCCGCAGTTCCGCCTGATCCGGGGGAAATGCCAGCACGTCGATGTCCGGCTCGTCGCCGGCCGCCGCGTGCCGCGCGCTGCCTGCCACCATGGACGCTGAATCGTTCGAGGTCGAGAACGATTCGACTGACCCCTATCGGCGCGGTTCGCCGACGGCGCCGGCCCGACTCAAATCCGTTACGGAACAACGTTGCCGCCGACGGTGAAGATGGCGCTAGCGCTGGGCCCAGAATTGGACCGCAAAGTACCCGGCCACGCCGGCGACGGCGGACAGCGCCGCGCCCCATGCAATGTCCATTAGCGCGATTTGCGTCGACCATCCCCTCAGCGTCGCCAAATTGGTGAGCTCATAGGTCACGTACGCCAGAAATCCGAACAGCGCGCTCATCGCAGCCGCCCGCACCCAGTCCTGCGCTGGCAGCACGCCGAACGCGGCGATGCCGATCGGATACAGCGCATAGAAAATCACGGCCGGAACGAGCCTGGGCTCGTCGAGTATCAGCTGCGGCATCTCGGCCTTGAACAGCTTGCTCATCACGAGCGACAACCACAGCAGGTCGATGGCGACGAACAAGACGCCGCTGGCCGCATAGGCAATCAGAAACCGCTTCACTCAACAGTGACGGACTTCGCCAGGTTGCGCGGCTTGTCGACGTCCGTTTTACGAGCCACCGCCGTGTGATACGCGAGCAGCTGCAGCGGCACGACGTGCAATATCGGCGACAGCGGCCCATAGTGCTCGGGTAGCCGGATCACCTGAATTCCCGGCGCCGATTCGATATGCGTATCGGCGTCGGCAAATGCGTAAAGCTCGCCGCCGCGCGCGCGCACCTCCTGCATGTTCGATTTCAGTTTTTCGACCAGTGCGTCGTTCGGCGCCACGGTAACGACCGGCATCTCGGCTGTCACCAGCGCCAGCGGGCCGTGCTTGAGTTCGCCGGCCGGGTACGCCTCGGCGTGGATGTAGCTGATCTCTTTCAGCTTCAACGCGCCTTCGAGCGCAATCGGGTAATGCAACCCGCGTCCGAGAAATAGTGCGTGTTCCTTGCGTGCGAATTGTTGCGCCCACGCGATCACCTGCGGTTCGAGCGCGAGCACGGCTTGCAGCGCCGCCGGCAGATGGCGCAGGGCGCGGATGTGTTTGCGTTCGGATTCTTCGTCCAGACGCCCGCGCTGCTTCGCGAGCGTCAACGTCAACAGGAACAGAGCGACCAGTTGAGTTGTGAATGCTTTGGTGGACGCGACGCCGATCTCGACGCCGGCGCGCGTGAAGAACTGCAGCCTGGTTTGCCGCGCCATCGCGCTGGTCGCCACGTTGATGATGCCGAGCGTGCGCTTCATGCCGAGCGACTGGGCGTGCTTCAGTGCCGCGAGGGTGTCGGCGGTTTCGCCGGACTGCGAGATCACGACTACCAGCGTGCGTGCGTTCGGCACGCTGTCGCGGTATCGATATTCGCTCGCGATTTCGACCTGCGTGGGCAGTGCGGCGATCGATTCGAGCCAGACCTTGGCGGTCAGTCCCGCGTAATAACTGGTCCCACACGCAAGAATCAGTGCGGAATCGACGTTCGCAAACAACTCCGCCGCGTTCGCTCCAAACAGCTCGGGCGCGATCGACTCGATGCTTTCAATCGTGTCGGAAATCGCGCGCGGCTGCTCGAAAATTTCCTTCTGCATGTAATGCTGATACGGACCGAGCTCGGCGCCGCCGGCGCTCACCTGGACCGTATGCACCTGCCGCTGCACCGGCGCACCGGACGCATCGACGATCTGGATACGTCTGAGCTCGATGTCAACGACGTCGCCGTCTTCAAGGTAAATGATCTGGTCGGTGGTACCCGCCAACGCCATCGCATCGGACGCCAGAAAATTTTCGTCGTGGCCGAGCCCCACCACCAGCGGCGATCCATTGCGAGCGCCGACCAATCGCTGCGGCTGCCCCTTGTGCATCACGGCGATCGCGTAGGCGCCTTTGAAGCGCGCGACCGCGCCGCGCACCGCGGCCAGCAGATCGCCGCGATACAGCTGGTGAATCAGATGCGCGATGACTTCGGTGTCGGTCTCGGTCACAAACTCGTAGCCGGCACGCTTTAAATCCGCGCGAATCGATTCGTAGTTTTCGATGATGCCGTTGTGCACGACGGCGACTTCGTTGCGTGAGAAGTGCGGATGTGCGTTGCCGGTGACCGGCGCGCCGTGCGTGGCCCAGCGCGTATGCGAGATACCCAGCGTGCCGGCCAGCGCCGACTGCTTGATCTGACCTTCGAGCTCGGCCACGCGCGCGGTGCTGCGTGAGCGCGTCAGCGCGCCATCCTTCAGCAGTGCGACCCCGCACGAGTCATAGCCGCGATACTCGAGCCGGCGCAGGCCTTCGACCAGCACCGGGGTGATGTCGCGCATTGCAACCGCGCCTACGATTCCGCACATGTCACGCCTTCTTCTCTTCGATTTCCCGCTTCCAGCGGCACATATCAAACCTTCTTCTCTTTAGTTGGCCGCTTCCAACCCTCTAACGTCGTCTGCTTCGCGCGCGCCACCGTCAATTTACCCTCGGGCGCACTCCTGGAAATCGTCGAGCCACCGGCGATCGTGGCGCCGCGGCCGATCGTCACCGGCGCCACAAGTACGGCGTTCGAACCGATCGATACGTCGTCACCGATGACGGTGCGGTGCTTGCGCGCGCCGTCGTAATTCGCCGTAATGCTGCCAGCGCCGATGTTCACATTGGCGCCGACCGTCGCGTCGCCCACGTATGCCAGATGATTCGCCTTCGAGCCGCGGCCCAGCGTGCTGGCCTTGATTTCGACAAAGTTGCCGATGTGGACTTCATCGCCTAACTCCGCGCCAGGGCGCAGGCGTGAGTACGGGCCGATACGAGCGTTGTTACCCACCGTGGCGCTCTCCAGATACGAGAATGGCAGGACCTCGGTGCCGGATCCGATCGAACAATCGCGCAGCACACAATAGGCGCCGATGCGCACCCCTTCCGCGAGCTTGACGTTCCCCTCGAAGATGCATCCAACGTCGATTGACACTTCCGCGCCGACATCGAGCCGGCCGCGCACGTCGATACGCGCCGGGTCGGCCAGCGTCGCGCCGCGCTCCATCACCGCGCTCGC
>JBGSWX010000410.1:0-3574 GCA_041751695.1 Burkholderiaceae bacterium
CGTCGTCGTCAGAGACGCCGCGTCGATCGGCTTTACCATGTGGCAGTCGAACCCGGCCTCACGCGCTAGGCGCCGGTCTTCATCTTGCCCCCAGCCAGTGACCGCCACCAAAATGAGGTTCTCCCCCCACGGCTGCGCTCGAATCCTGCGCGCTGTGTCGTAACCGTTCAACTTCGGCATGCCGATATCGAGCAGCACGACGTCAGGCCGCAAGGCGGAGGCTTTCTCGAATGCTTCAACACCATCGAAGGCCGTATGCGTCTCGTTCCCCAGTAGTTGCAAAAACGTTGCAAGAGAAGTGGCCGAATCCTGATTGTCGTCAACCACGAGGATGCAGCGCGATAACGTTTCCTGCGAGACCCTGACCATTGCCTCGGGGGGTGCTTCAATGACTTCTTGGCGAACCGGCACTCGCACAATGAATTCACAACCTCGACCCACACCTGCGCTGTGGACCTCGACCGTGCCTTCGTGCAGCTCAACCAGGTTCTTCACAACCGTCAGCCCAATTCCTAATCCGGTCTGCGACCGCTCCAACGACCTATCGACCTGGGTGAACATGTCAAAGATGAGAGGAAGCTCCTCCTCGGCAATGCCAACGCCGCTGTCCCTCACGCAAATAACCGCGTGCTCGGCGACCTGTTCGACCGACAAGTGAATCGATCCACCGCTATCGGTGAACTTGGAGGCATTGTTCAAAAGATTGCTGACCGCCTGAGCGAGCCGGGTCGCGTCGCCTCTTATACGGATCGTTGTCGCCGGCAGCGTAACCGTGAGTTTGTGGCTCATGTTTGCGATGTGCGGGGTGGCGGCTTCTACGGCCTGGTGGATCACGGCTGCGAGTTCGATGTTCTCCATTCGAAGCTCGATCTTGCCCCGGCTGATGCGGCTGACGTCGAGCAAGTCATCGACCAAACGAACCATGTGGCCGATTTGCCTCTCCATTATTTCGAACGCCGAGTGCAGCAGCTGCCCGTGACCGCCGCTCATACGCATGATCTGCAAGACGTGCCGAATCGGCGCCAGCGGGTTGCGCAGCTCGTGCGCCAGTAACGCCAGGAATTCGTCCTTGCGCCGGTTGGCGTCTTTCAAAGCCTCCTCCGCTTCGCGCCGCTCGGTGACGTCCTCGTGCGCGATTACCAATCGCGCCGTCCCGGGCGAGTTGACGCGCGTTACGCGCAGAGCAAACCACCGATTGCCAGCCGGTGAGTGACACGGATACTCCAGGTGAAACTGCTCTTTGCGCCCGTGCAATACATCTCGTAATCCGGCGGCTGCCGTCACGCCGTCGGTAGATTCGCCGGACGTCGGCTGGCATGCGTCAACATAATTCGAGCCGATCCCGTAATTGGCGCCGACAAAGCCATTGTCGTCGGCGAACCGACGCCAGGCCGCATTGACGGCGAGAATGACGCCGTCTTCGTCCAACACCGCAATTTGACTGGATAGCGCGTCGATACAGGAATGAAGGAGCTCTCTTGGCTCCGCCACTTGTCGCTCCACACCCTGGAGATTGCTGACGTGAGGTTCCACGGTGCTCATAGGGACTCGGCGCTGCACCAAACGCGGATTATGGCGGGATGCTTCTGGCGGAGACGGACGGATTCGAACCGTCGATGCACGTTTTTGCGCGCATGCTCCCTTAGCAGGGGAGTGCCTTCGACCACTCGGCCACGTCTCCGGGAATTACAGTTGTGCGAGGGCGCGAGTTTAGTCGCTGCGCAAAAGAGCGGCAACGCACGTTACGCCGTCACCTGCTCAAGCCCGAACGCTTTGTGCAGCGCGCGCACCGCGAGCTCCATGTATTTGTCTTCGACCACCACCGAAATCTTGATCTCGCTGGTCGAGATCATCTGCATGTTGATGCCCTCCTCCGCCAGCGTGCGAAACATCAGGCTGGCGATGCCCACGTGCGAGCGCATGCCGATGCCGACAATCGAAACCTTGGCGATCTTCGGGTCGCCGACGATCTCCTTGGCGCCGATGTGGTCCTTGACCTTGCTCTCCAACACCTCGATCGCCTTGGCGTACTCGTTCCGATGCACGGTGAATGAAAAATCGGTGGTGCCGTCGACGCTGATGTTCTGCACGATCATGTCGACATCGACATTCGCGTCGGCGATCGGCCCGAGGATCTGATACGCAATGCCGGGTCGATCCGGCACGCGCGTCAGCGTGATCTTCGCTTCGTCGCGCTGGAAGGCGACGCCTGAGATGACGGCTTTTTCCATTTTGATATTTTCCTCGAACGTGATCAGGGTGCCCGACGCTGCCTCTTCTTCCAGCGGTGTGTCCGCGTCGGTCAGGCTGGACAACACTCGCAACGGCACCTTGTACTTGCCGGCGAACTCGACCGACCTCAATTGCAGCACCTTCGACCCGAGACTCGCCATTTCGAGCATCTCTTCGAACGTGATCCGATGCATCCGCCGTGCTTCGGGAACGATGCGCGGATCAGTCGTGTAAACACCGTCGACGTCGGTGTAGATCAGGCACTCCTTCGCCTTCAGCGCCGCTGCAAGTGCGACCGCCGACGTGTCGGTCCCACCGCGACCCAGCGTCGTGATGTTGCCGCGTTCGTCAACCCCTTGAAAGCCGGCGACCACCACGATCGTTCCGCTCTCCAGGTCGGCTCGAATCTTTTTTTCGTCGATGCTCAGAATGCGCGCCTTGTTGAATGCGCTGTCGGTGAGCACGTGCACTTGCGACCCGGTGTAGCTCTTGGCTCTCAGCCCACGCTCGAGCAGTGCCATCGCGAGCAAGCCGACGGTCACCTGCTCGCCGGTTGAAGCGACGACGTCGAGCTCGCGCGCGTCCGGGCTCTGCTGCACTTGGCCCGCGAGTTTGATCAGACGGTCGGTCTCGCCGCTCATCGCCGAAACAACGACAATCATCTGATGACCGGCGCGATGCCATTTTTCAACGCGCCGCGCCACATTGAGAATGCGTTCGACCGAGCCGACCGAGGTGCCGCCGTACTTGTGAACGATGAGCGCCATTGTTGCTGTTCTTATCCAGGCCGAAGCAAACTACAGCGCGCGATTATAGGGAGCGTGTCCGTATTACTTGCGATCGATCAACGAAGCATCGGGCTCCCAATCGATGACGACGCGCTCGCCGTGCCGGTCTGTGAAGCGCACGTCGGCACCGAGACCGGCAACAAAAATGAGCTCGTCTTCGCGCCAGAGCAGCGGCAGCCGGCCGCGCTCGAACTCCGCAATACCGGCGTCCTGGAACAGACGCTTCAGCGTTTTTGACGGGCGTGCGGCATGTGGCTTGAAGCGCTCACCACCACCGCGCGGGCGAACCTCGAGCGGCTGGGCGCGTAGCCACTCGGGATCGAATCCTTCGCCACTGCTCGCGCCAAACTTCAGCACCCCGCCCCAGCTTGCCACCGGGATCTCGTCTTCGCCCTGCCATTGCAGCGTGTGCCCATCGCGTTCCGAGTCGTCCGCGAGTTTCAGCAATAACAAACCTCGATAGCGACGCACTTCACGGTCACCCAGGCGGACCAGCATGCGCGCATCACTGCGTGCGTTGCGTGCCTGTTCGAGCACTTCGAGCAGGCGCGCGC
>JBGSWX010000411.1:0-7681 GCA_041751695.1 Burkholderiaceae bacterium
AGATTAAGCAGCAGTACGAGGGTCCGCGCATGGACGACTCCGCTTTTCCCTCCTCTACGAATCTGACCAACACGCACTCGCCGGCATTCGGACTCGAGCCCGGGCCGATCGCGCAAGTGCACGCGTTCTGGCTCGCCGGGATGAGCTGCGATGGTTGTTCGATCGCCGCCGTCGGCGCGCAGAGCCCGAGTGTCGAGCAGCTGATCAGCGGCGCGATCCCGGGACTGCCGCCAGTGGTGCTGCATCACCCGGTGCTCGACGTCGAGGCCGGTGAAAAATTTATCGAGCCCTATCGGCAGGCGAAGGCAGGCAAGCTCGGAGCGCCGTACGTCGTCATCTACGAAGGGTCGGTCGCCGACGAGCGCATCGCTGACCACTTCGGCGGCTACTGGTCGGCGATGGGCGCCGACAAGGACAAAGACGGGCACCCGAAGCCGATTCCGACTGCGAAGTGGCTGAGTGACCTGGCGCCCGGCGCCGCGGCGGTCATCGCGATCGGCACGTGCGCCACCTGGGGCGGCATTCCGGCAGCGGCCGGCAATGTCACCGGCTCGATGGGCGTAATGGATTTTCTCGGCAAGGACTATCTGAGCGCGCTCGGATTGCCGGTGATAAACATTCCGGGCTGCTCGCCGATCGGCGACAACTTCACCGAAACCGTGGCCGCGGTGCTGATGTTTCTGGCCGGCGTAGGTCCGCTGCCCGAGTTCGACGAGCTGGGCCGGCCCGCGTGGATGTTTCGCAATACCGTTCACCAACGCTGCGTGCGCGGCGGTTACTACGAAGAAGGGGTATTCGCGAAGGAGTACGGCGACAAGGAATGCCTGGTCGATCTCGGCTGCTGGGGGCCGGTAGTCCAGTGCAATATCGTCTCGCGTGGCGCCCACAATCACATGGGTGGCTGCATGAACACCGGCGGCATCTGCATTGGCTGCACGATGCCCGGCTTCCCCGATGCGTTCGCACCGTTCTACAAGGCACCGCCGGGGTCGATGCTGTCGGGCGGATTGAGCCGCGCCCTCGGAGGGTTTATTCGGCCGTTGCGCCTCATCACACGCCGCAAGAGCAATATGACGCCGATGTGGTCCAGTAACGGCAGCGTTCCGAGCGGATGGGGCCATGTCGAACGTCCGGGGCCGGCGATGCGCGCGGTGCATTACTTTTACAAGAAGCTGCAGCACATAGGCACCGAGTTCGCGCCGGCATCGGCACGACAACTGGCGCTGCAGGCGGACTCTCACCGGTTTATCGGTACGGCCGAGCAGCGCATTGAGCAAAGGGCCGACTCATGACCGCGCAGGCAATTTACAACTGGTGGTTCTTCTGGCTCGCGGTCGCCGGCGTGATCGTCGTCGCGGCCGCCGCATTGTTGATCACGATCGTGCTGCTCGCGCGCCGAATCGCGGCGCTGGCGGCCACTGCGCTCGAAGTGGTCGAAGCCATCGAACAGAACACGAAGCCAATCTGGCAGCTGAATGCCACCAACCATGTCGCCAAAGACCTGCTTGCGGGCGCGCAGGCGATCGAAGGCAATGCGACCGCGATCGTCGGTGCGCTGACTGCCGGCGAGCGGCGCCGCGCAGCCTGAAACGAAAGGAACGCCGATGGAAAGTTTGCCGACATCGCCCGCGCAGGCGGTGCAATTCGTGTGGTGGGTTTCGCTGGTGCTGGGGCTGGTGGTGAGCGGCGTGGTCGCGCTGCTTCTGTACCTGATTCAGCGCAACGCGAGGTCGATCGATCAACGGGTGTCGAGCATCTGGGATGCCGGTCAGCGCGTTGCCAACAACACCGTGCAAATTCCCGCGCTGTATCGGACCGACGAGGTTGCAGGCCAGATTCTTGCGACCGCGGTGCGCATCGACGCCGGCGCCGCGGCGATCGAAACGCATGCCAACGGCTGCCCCGGATGTCCGCAGTGCATGCTTAGACACTAGAGGGTGCGATGGTCCTGCTGACCGTGCTTACTGCGTTGCTGGTGCTGACGTTTTTCGCCGTGCTGGCGTATGCGCTGGTGAAAATCAGCGCGACTTTGGAATCGATCGGTGGCACACCGACCAGTTATCTGGCGAAGCTGCGGCTTGGCCTGCGTGCGATCGAGAAGGAAACGAGCCATCTGGCGCCGCAGGTGACGAAGGTCAACGCAGGATTGACGCAGATCGCCGGCGGTCTGACATCGGTCGACAAGCATCTGGTCGGCACGATCAACGCCGTGACGAAGCAGGGAGTTTGAGATGGGTGCGGCTCACATTATCTGGCTGATCACCTTGCTAGTCGTCGTGCTGATCATCGTGCCGCTCGCGGTGATACTGCTGCACCGGACGCTGCGCGCCGCGCTGTCGATCCGCCGCTACCTCGATGAGATGCTGACCGCCGGTGTCGGCATCGCCGGCAATACGGCATCGATTGCGGCGCTCGACGACACGATCTCGGTCGCCGGTTCGATGGTCAAGGTCGCGGGCGATATCAAATCGCATTCGGGAACGATTGCGTCGGTGCTGGCCTCGCGTGCGGCCACGGGAGGCGCACGATGACTTCAATCTTGCTGACATTGACGCTGATCGTCGTCCTGGCGGTGGTCCTGGTGCTGGTGGTGTATCTGATCGGCATCATCGTTGCGCTCGCGGGTGCGAAGAAGAGCCTGGCCAACCTGGCGGGCGGCCTGATAGCGATCCGCGATCACACGCAGCCGCTCGGTGACAAGCTCGGTAAGATCAACGGCGGATTGAGCGCCCTGCTGCAGGGGCTGCTTGGCGTCAATGGTGACCTCGCGGCGGTAGTCCGCGTCGCGCAAGGCAAATAGCAGTAACCGAGGAAAGCGCCCCATGTGCTTCAAGAATCTGCCGATCGAATTCGATGCACAGGGCAATGCGCGGCTGATCGCCGGCGTCGCCGACCCCTACAAATACGAGTCGGTATCGCTCGAGGAGCGCGATCTCAAACTGAAGGAAATCGCGCGCAAGAACGGCCAGACGCGCGACGTCGACTTCGATCCGGTCACGCGGGTCGCCGGCGCGCTCGCATTCCACAGCACCGTCGATCTGCAGAACCGTAAAGTGATCGACACGCGCTCGATGGCCACGTTGTTTCGCGGCTATGAAGTCATCCTTCGCGGCCGCGATCCGCGCGATGCGGCGTTCATCAGTTCGCGCGCCTGTGGCGTGTGCGGCGGCGTGCATTCGACCTGCTCGGCGCTCGCGCTCGAGATGGCGATGGGCATCCGCCCGCCACCGATGGGCATCGTGGTGCGCAACCTGCTGCTGTCGTGCGAATACCTGTACGACAACCCGCTGCACCTGTTCGTGCTCGCAGGCCCCGATTTTTCCGAGGCGCTGGTGCGCGACACCAACCCGGAGGTCTGGCAGGCCGCGACGACCGCGTCGACGAAGTACGGCCATGTGCATGGGTATCAAACGATCGGCGCGATCATGACCGATCTGAATCCGCTGTCCGGCCGCTTGTATCTGGAAGCGCTGGAGATGACGCGGGTTTCACGCGAGGCGTATGTGCTGCTCGGCGGCAAGTATCCGCACCCGGAGACGATCATCCCCGGCGGCGTGACGACGACGCTGACGACCACCACCTTCAGCGAGTTCTACGTCAAGCTGACTCCGTTCTTCGACTATGCGAAAAGAGTCGTGGCGATCTGGGACGACGTCTACGACTTCATGTACGCGTGCAATCCCGACTACATGCACTGCGGCGAACTGCCGGCGACGATGCTCGACTTCGGGCAGTGGGACCACGAGGAGCACTACGACGCGACCTACGCCAACTGCAATGAATGGGGCGAGAAGCGCTGGTCGACGCCGGGCGCGGTCGTCAACGGCAAGCTGGTGACGACGCGGCTGCGCGATCTGAACGTCGGGCTCGAAGAGTTCGTCGAGCATTCGTATTACGAGCAGTGGGAAGACCAGCCGTTCAAGACCGACCCGATGGGCGCGCCGATCTCGCCGCATCATCCATGGAACAAGAACACGATTCCCCGCCCTGGCCGGCAGAACTGGAAGGAGCGCTACAGCTGGGCCACGACACCCACCTGGGACCGCCACACCTTCGAGGCGGGCGCCTATGCGCGCGTCTACATTTCGGCGCTGGCGAAAAAGCTTCCGCCGAGCGAGTATTTCGAATCGACCGGCCACAGCCTCAAGCTCAACTTGCCGAAGGGCACCAAACTGCCGGCGATGACGCTCGAATGGAAGGTGCCGAAGGTTTGGAATGCGTTCGAGCGCAACCGCGCGCGCGCTTATGCAGTCGCATTCAACCTGATGGTGACGGTGGAAAACTGGATGCGCGCGATGGATCTGCGCAAGCGCGGTGAAACGCGCGTGCACACCGAGTTCAAGGTGCCGACCAAGGGCCGGCAGATCGGCGTCGGTTTCTGGGGTGCCGGGCGCGGCTTCCTCGGCCACTGGTGCGTGATCGACGATGGGCTGTTGTCCAACTATCAGATCGTCACGCCGTCGACGATCAACGCCTGCCCGAAAACACCGTGGGGCGAATCGGGCGCATACGAGCAATCGGTGATGAACACGGTGCTGGTCGAGTCGAACGCGGTGGACGCCGCGAGCTTCAAGGGTATCGACATCCTGCGCGCGATCCGCAGCTTCGACCCGTGCATGCCGTGCACCACGCACATGATGGTCGAGGGGTCGGACCGCGTGATTACGCGCGAAGTCACGACTTGCGCCTGCGGAATCTAGTTCCGCATGCACGTGCGGCAATGCGCACAGTCATCGGCATCGTGGGCTACTTCGGATTCATTCGCGGCTATCCGCTCGGCCCAGAGTTGATGGAGCGGCTGCGCGCGCAGCCGTGGCCCGACGGGGTCGAGATCCGCGAGATGAACTGGGGGCCGGTTGCAATCGTGCAGGACTTTCAGGCGCAGCCCGTCAAGCCCCAGCGCATGGTGCTGGTCGGCGCACTCGACCGCGGTTTGCCTACAGGCACCGTGACGTGCCGCCGCTGGCTCGGCGGCACTCTGGCCCTGGATGCCGTGCAGCAGCGCATGTTCGAAGCAGTCACCGGAACCATCAGTCTCGATAACCTGCTGGTGATCGGCACGCATTTCGATATCTGGCCCAGTGCAACCTACACCGTCGAGTTGCAGTGGCCCGAATCCGGCCTGAGCGACCTAGTTCTTGGCGAGATCGAGCTCGACCGCGGCCGCGGACAGGTGATCGGCGAACGTCCATTGACACCCGACAATGACCGCATCGTGGCAGCACTTCTCGAAGCGGTGCGCTCGCTGGCGCTTGACGGTGCAGCGCCGAATGTGCAGTCTTTGACGGTGAACCAACTAACACCGGTGGCAGCCGTGTCGCACCATCGCTTCTTCGACGATCTGGGCCTCACCCCATGACGATGATCACGGGCGATGCCATCACGCGCCTTCAGAACCGCGAAGAGGTGCTGCAAATCTGCTACTGGTTCCAGGGCGAAGGCTTCGGCAATCGTTATGACGCCAACGTGCTGCAGCCTTTCCTGAACTGCGATGCAGCGGCAATCGACCTCGCGTTGCGCGAACTCGCCGAGCAAGGTGCGTTGCAACCCGACGGCGCGGCGTGGGGCTTCACCGATCAAGGCAAGCGCGAGGCCGGGCGGCTGTTCGCCGACGGTTTCTCCGACTTTCAGAAGCAGGGCCACGGTGAATGCGCTGCCGGCTGCTGCGATGGAGACGATCACTCGAAGTGCGGCGACGAGTGTCCGCTGCACTGATGCCTGAGCCACCCGGCGACCCGCAGCCGCTGGTCGGCTTCATGTCGAATGCCGAGTGGGACGCGTTGCTTGCCGAAGTGAACGAGCTGGTGCAGCAGATGGAGGCGCTGCCCGACGGCCTGGTCAAGGAGCGCGTGTTCAAGCTGCTCGACGGCGTTGACGCGATTCATCGCGAGGCTTTGCGCCGGCTGGTGCGATTGTTCAAAGAGGGCGTGCTCGAAAAGGTCGTCACCGACCCCGCAATTCACACCATGATGGAGCTGTATGACCTGCTGCCTCCATCGGCACCTGCGTCATCTCAACCGAAGGCAACGTTTCCGACGATCCCAATCCGCGCGGTACGCGCCGCGCCGCCACCGGCGCCGCTGCGTTACCCGCACTGGGTGCCGGTGCCAACGCAGAGCGACGAACTGTCGACAGGTACGGTGCGCGACATCAACGTCGACGACAGGCCGCTCGCGCTTGTGCGGCGCGATGATCAATGGTTCGCGCTCGATGCCGCATGTCCGGTCGATGGCGCTTCTATGCAGGGCGCGCGCCTGAATGGCTACACGCTCAGTTGCCCGGTGCATGCGGGCTGCCATTACGACGTCCGCAACGGCGCGCGCATCGGCGGTGGCGCGGCGCTCGCGTGTTATCCGGTGAAGGCAGAACCGGATGGTCGCGTGCTGATCGGTATCGATATGGAATTCACTGCAAACCTGCCGAGCTTTTAGTTGCAATGGCCGGGCCAAAAATCCTTGTCGCCGGAGTCGGCAACGTGCTGCACGGTGACGATGGTTTCGGCGTTGAGTTGGCATGGCGGTTGGCCAAACGATCTCTGCCCGATGGCGTCAAGGTGATCGAGACTGGCATCGGCGGCATGAGCCTGGTTCAGGAACTGATGCTCGGATATGACGCCCTGCTGCTGCTCGACGCGCACGAGGGCGGTGGCGCGCCGGGGACGGTGCGCTTGCTCGAACCGGTACTACCGGATCTGTCGGGACTGGACCCGCACTCGCGGCGCGATTATTTCGCCGATACCCACTACGCCACGCCGATGCGCGCGCTCGGATTACTGGAACAAATCGGCCACCTGCCGCGATGTATCGCCGTCATCGGCTGCGAGCCGGTGCAGGGGAAGACCATGCGGCTCGGTTTGAGCCCACCAGTCGCCGCCGCGCTCAATGAGGCTGAAATAATGACCGTCGATTGGATTGCGCGGCAGTTATCCAACAGTTCCGGATCGGGAATAGCGACTTTCGCCGCGGGCGGGTAGGCTACGGCCCTTCACTCGCAGGGCGCTTCGATGACGCAACATCGTTCGACGTTGTTTTTCGGCTGGCTATTCCGCGCCGCGTTGTTCGCGGCTGCTGCCAGCCTCGCGGCTTACATCCCGTACAAATACGCTACGCAACTGCTCGCGATAACCGGCTTCTATGCGTTCCTGTTTCCGCTGTCTTCACTGCTCGCAGTGGCCGGCATGATCTTCGCGGTAAAGCCCACCAAGGCCTGTGACTGCGGCACCACCATGCGCAGCGGAATCGCGGCTTTATCCGTGCTGTGGCTGGCAACCGGCGTGATGTGCGTCGGCACGCTGACCGACGCGGTAATTAAGGATCCGCTGCACGGATCGATCGCGACGTTTCACATGCTGGCGCAGCACGTCTTTCTTTCGGCGAGCCTGATCGCGTTCGCTTGGTTGCCGACGCGAATGGCGCGTGTACTCGCTACGCGGGGGATGTCGGGCCCCGCGGCCCTGGCTTAACCGCAAAGAGCCAAATAAGAATCGATTGCAGTAGGGGGGACAAGAAATGAATCGGTCACTGGGTGCGGTTGGCGCACGGTCTTGTTTTGTTCGACCCATGGCAACAGTGGGACTGTTCGGCGGACTGATCTGCATTGCGCCACTGGCTCAGGCGCAATCCCCAACCGTCCTGCCGGGCGTCGAAATCACCGGGTACGCGAAACCGCGGCCAAAGACCGA
>JBGSWX010000412.1:0-2595 GCA_041751695.1 Burkholderiaceae bacterium
GCAGGCTGTCGAGCGCGGCCGCGGCCCAGCCCGCGATTTTTACGTGCACGGTCAACGGCAAGACGTTTTCCGGCGACCGTGTTCCGCCGGAGTGTTCCAACGCCGACTTGCGTGAGTTGAATCGCGACGGATCGGTGCGCCGCGTGATCGCGCGGCCCCTGACATTGGAAGAACAGCGCGCGCGCGCGCTGGAGGCTAAGAAGCGGTTGGAAGACGAAGACCAGCAGCTTGCGCAGCGCCGCCGTGACAAGTCGCTGCTCGAGGCGTACGCCAGCGAGGAAGAGATCGAGTCGGTGCGCGCCAAGTCGCTCGAGTCGGCCAACAAGGCGGTCGTACGGGCGAATCAGCGCATCACCGGTCTGAACGGCGAACGCAAGAAGCTCGATGAAGAAGCGGAGTTTTACAAGAAGCGCGTCGTGCCGGACCAGATCAAGCGCAGCTATGTGTCGAATCAGCAGCAGATCAGTGCCGAAGAAAAAATTGCCGCCGAGGCACAGGCGGAAATTCAGCGCATCAACCAGCGCTTCGACGCTGAAAAGAAGCGCTTTCGCGAGGTGCTTGCGCAGGGCGGGCGGCCGGTGCAGCGCAACCCGGAAACCGATATCCTGCTTGATCCGCGCTTCCGAGGAAAATGAGCGTGGAAAATGAGCGCGGAAAATCAGCGTGTGAATGAATTCGAATCGCGTCCTGTTTCTGTTGTTGTTTGCGATCACGACCGCAGCCAGCGCGCAAGGCACCGGCGGGTTGTACGTCGCAGGGTCGAATTTCGATTTCACGCAGGCGGTTGAGCGCGCGCTCGCGCAGCATCCGACGCCGTCCAAATTCTTTGTGCTCGTCACGGGCGACGCCGTGCGGGGCTTATCCGTGGTGGCGCCGCCCGAACTGGTCGACGTCCGAAGACAGGGGGCGGCACGCGGCGCCGTGTACCTCGTGTGCCGCCGCGACATCGAACGCGCGGTGTTTAACGCAGGCGATCTGGTCTCTGAAGTGATTCCGGTTCGCGGCTGGCCGCCGGTCGGCAGTACCGAACTTCCCGAAGGCACGAACTACTACCCCGGCGAGGATCCGGCAAACCTTCCCAAGTCGACCGAGCTGTTGCGCCGCCTGCGCTCGACCTGCAGCTAGTCACTCGGCAAGCCTTCGGCGCAGGATGTCGTTGACCTGCTGCGGATTGGCTTTGCCGCGCGTGGCCTTCATCGCCTGACCAACCAGCGCGTTAAACGCTTTTTCCTTGCCTGCGCGATACTCGTCGACCGATTTCGCATTGGCCGCCAGCACGTCATCGATGATCTTTTCGATCGCGCCGATGTCGGAAATCTGCTTGAGCCCACGTGCCTCGATCAAGGCGTCAACGTCACCTTGAAGCGCGACCATCACGCTTCCTTTTAGTTGGACCTCAACGTTGAAGCCGCCGCCGATGTCGAAGCTGCCTGCCTCTCCTCTGGCCCAAAGCTCCGCGAAGACCTCCTTCGCTTTCTTTGCATTGATGGAACCATCCAGCAATCGGATCAAGATCCCCGCCAAGTGACCCGGCGACACTGAGCAGCTCGCGAAGTCACGAGAGCTGTTATTCAGAGAAGCTGTAACTTCGCCCATTACCCAGTTGGCAGCCACCTTCTTGTCGGGGACGGCCCTGGCGACCGCTTCGTAATAGGTTGCCATTGCCTTTGATGCCGTGAGCACGCTGGCGTCGTACTCCGGTAATCCGTAGTCGCGCACGAAGCGCTCACGCATCGCGGCGGGCAGCTCGGGCAGTGACCTGCGCACCTGCTCGATCCATTCGCTCGCAATCGCCACCGGCAGCAAGTCGGGATCCGGAAAATAGCGATAGTCCATCGCGTCTTCCTTGCTGCGCATCGGTCGCGTTTCGTCGCGGTCCGCGTCGTACAGTCGCGTCTCCTGCACCACTGTGCCGCCGTCTTCGATCAGCTCGATCTGGCGGCGCGCTTCAAACTCGATCGCGCGCTCGAGGAACCTGAAGCTGTTCAGATTCTTGATCTCGCAGCGCGTGCCGAGTTCGGACTCGCCCGCCGGGCGCACCGAGACGTTGGCGTCGCAGCGGAAGCTGCCCTCCTGCATATTGCCGTCGCACACGTCGAGCCAGATGACCAGCGCGTGCATCGCCTTTGCATAAGCGACCGCTTCGGCGGCCGAGCGCAGCTCGGGTTCCGACACGATCTCGAGCAGCGGCACGCCGGCGCGATTCAGATCGATCCCGGACATGCCGTCGGCGCCGATATCTTCGTGCAGCGATTTTCCGGCGTCTTCTTCCAGATGCGCGCGGGTGAGCCGGACAGTCTTGATGTAGGGGTCATCGCCGTTCGGCTGCACGACGAACGTCAACACGCCGCCTTTGACCACCGGGATTTCATACTGGCTGATCTGGTAGCCCTTCGGAAGATCCGGGTAAAAATAGTTCTTGCGTGCAAAAATGCTGCGCTCGGCAACTTGGGCGCCGACGGCAATTCCGAAGCGAATCGCGCGCTCGACGGCGCCGCGGTTCAGCACGGGCAGCGTGCCCGGCAGGGCCAGATCGACCACGCTCGCCAGCGAATTCGGCGCGGCGCCGAACGCGGTCGACGCGCCCGAGAAAAT
>JBGSWX010000413.1:0-4318 GCA_041751695.1 Burkholderiaceae bacterium
AGCAGCGCGCACCGGCACGTGCGGGCTGCTGGAAAGCTGGGGTTGTCTGACTCTCGCGGCCACCGACGGCGACGAGGCGGTTGAACAGTTACGCGCGCACGATCGCCCGCCCGAGCTGATCGTGTGTGACTATCGATTGGGAGAGGATCGGAACGGTCTAGAGGCGATTGCGCGGATCCGCGCCCACGTTGGGGACTTGGTGCCGGCAGTGCTCGTTACCGCAGACACCGCTCCGACAACGCTGCACGCAGCGCAGGCGAGCGGAGTGCCGGTGCTGCACAAACCGGTTTCGCCTGTGAAACTACGGGCATTGCTGGCGCAACTGCTGGTCACAAGTGAAGAAAGGCAGGCCGCCTAGTGCTTGACGACATGGTCCGCGCGCAGCAGCAACGACTGCGGCAAGGTCAGACCGAGCTTGGTCGCAGTGGTTGCATTGACCACGAGCTCGAATCTCGTTGAGCGTTCGACCGCCAGGTCGGCAGGCCTGTCTCCCTTGATGATCCGGTCGACATAGCCGGCGGCGCGTCGAAACGCTTCCTGATAGTCAGGAGCGTATGTCATTAGAACTCCGGCTTCGGCCAGAACCCGCGAACCGCTGACTGCCGGAAGCCGGTGCTGGATGGCGAGATCGGCGATCCGTTTGGCAACAGTAACGAATAGTGGATCCCCCAGCACGAGAAGCGCAGCCGGACGATCTTTGGCGATCGTTGCGAATGCATGATCGAGCTCGTCGGGAGATCGCGCTTCGAACAGCTTCAAATGCATCCGAAATTTGGCCGCAGCTTCCTTCGCCTCCTTCAGTTGCTGCTGTTGAAAGATTGAATTGGCAGGATTCCAGAGAACGGCGACCTGTGCGATTCCCGGTAACAGGTCCCGTAGCAGCTCAAGCTGCTTGCCGACAACACCGGCGGCGACCGCAGACGTGCCGGTGATGTTGCCTCCAGGGCGTCCAAGGCTCGTCACCAGGCCCGATGCCACCGGGTCGGAAACGCCGATCATCACGATCGGGATCGTCTTGGTGGCCCCGCTTGCTGCGATCGCGGCTTGAGTGACCTGCGCGACGATGACGTTCACGTTCAGATTGACCAGCTGTTTCGCAAGCGCGGGAAGTCGAGTGAAATCGCCATCCGCGGAGCGATATTCAACGGCGATCGTTTTCCCGTCGATGTAACCGAGACGGCGCAGTTCCTGCCAGAAGACTTCTTCGTACGGATTGCGACTCGGAGCGAGATAACCGATTCGAGAGCGCTTGGTCGACTGTGCCAAGGCTGCGAGCGAAGTCGAAGACAGCCCGGTGGCCAGCGCGCAGACGACGAGCGTGCGACGTTTCATTCCGCGTCAGCGCAGCGCGGACCGGACATCCGGCAACGCAAGGCCCAATTTCTCGACGGCGAGTACTGCCTGCGTACGGCTGGTGACGTTCAGCGCCTTCATGATCGCAGTGATCTGATTCTTAACCGTCGATTCTGCGAGGTCGAGTTCTCGGCAGATCAACTTGTTCGACTTGCCTTTCATCACGAGCGAGAGGATTTGCGCCTGCCGTTCGGTGAGGCCGATTTCGGCGGGTGTCCGCTGTCCGATCGGCGGTGGTACCGGCTCGTCGACCCCGCTGCGACCGAGTATCTCCGGCGGTACGTAGATGCCGCCGGCCAACACCAGTCGCAACGCGCTCTGCAGCACGTCGTTGCTGGACGATTTCGGGATGAAACCAAGCGCGCCGTGGTCGAGCGCACGTTTCACGTTGTCACGATCGGACGTCGCCGAGATCACGACGACTGAAATCGCGGGATATTTTTCGCGCAGAGTCTGCAGGACGGACAGTCCGTGCATGCCGGGCAGCGACAGATCCAGCAGCACCAGATCGAGATCGGGCTGACGTTCGATCGTTTCCAGCGCCAAGCGCGGATCGATGGCTTCCAGCACCGTCATATCAGGCGCCAGATTGGCAAGCACGCGCGACAGCGCATCGCGGATCAGTGCGTGGTCATCGACGATCAGAACCTTCATCTGGTTGTATCGGCCACTATGGCGACACCAACATCATTCGATCACACGGCTGGTGCGCATGCGGATGGACTGCGGAACTTCGAGGCCGATCTCGCGCGCCGCCTTCAAATTAACGTCAAGCTCGAACCGTGTCGGCTGCTGAAATGGCAGCTCAGCGGCACGGGCGCCTTTGAGGATTCTGTCAATCGTGCTGGCGATCCTTTGCCACTGCTCGTCGAGCGAGGGTCCATAGGCGATCAGGCCACCCACCTGGACTTCAAGGCCGAGGCCGTGTGCGGCAGCTTCAACCGCTTTCAACTGGCGCTCATGAGTGACCGGGTCCCACAGCACGGCGACGCGGCTCAATCGCGGGACGAGTTCCTTCAACAGCTCGAGCCGTTTTACCGACAGCTCAACGCCAATCACGGCGAAACCGGTGACATTGCCGCCCGGTCGGGAGCGGCTCTTGGCGAATCCTGACTCGACCGGAAGTCCCAACAAGGCCACGATCGGGATCGTGGTCGTTGCCTGCTGCGCAGCGCGGGTCGACAAATCTCCGGCGGTCGTGATCACGTCGACCTTCAGGCGCACCAGCTCGCTGGCTAGTTCCTTGAGGCGCGCCGCGTCGTTGCCGGCGTATCGGTACTCGAAGGCAACAGTTCTTCCTTCGTGCCATCCAATGTCCTGCAGATTCTTGAGCAGCGCCGAGATGTGCGGATGAATCGGCGGCGGCGGCGAGGTCTGCCAGAGCACGCCGATGCGCGGAACTTTCGACACCGGTTGAGCGCCGATCGGCGCCGATGTGAGGAGGCAGACTGCGACCGCAATCAAGCCGATCGCGCGGATCAGCACACCGCGTCTCCGGTTAGTCCGATTCCGTTTGCATCTTGCATGCCGCGGCTCCCAAGCCTGCGCAGTGGCAGCGATTCTGAGCCCTTCCGATTGAGTCTCCGGCACGCGAGCGCACTGATTCGCTCACTCGATGACACGGTCGGCTCGCAGCAGCACCGACGGCGGAATAGTTAATCCAAGCATCCGCGCTGTCGTCTGATTAAGGGACAGGTCGAACTTGATGGGTTGCTCCACCGGCAAATCGGCCGGCTTCGCGCCCTTTAGAATCTTGTCGACGTAGGTCGCCGCGCGGCGAAATTGTTCAAAATAGCTCGGCCCGTAGGAGACCAGGCCGCCCGCGTCGACGAATAGGCCCTCGTCAAACATGCTGGGGATTCGGTTCTTGCGGGCAGCGTCCGCAATCAGTTGCCGGTTCTTGAAGTTGGCGGGGTTGCCCATTGCCCACAGCGCATCAGCTCCGCTTGACGCGGCCGCTGCCAAACTTGTCAGCACCTCTTCTGGGGTACGCGCGGCGAAGGTCTCGACTTTGATTCCCGCCGTCTCGGCTGCTGCCACCAATTCTCGCATTGCCAAAGATTCGACGGGATTCGCAGGATCGATCAGCAGCGCCACTCGGGAAGCTTTCGGAACGATTTCCTTCAGCAGTTCCACTCTTTTCGCCATCAGCTGTGGCCCTAATGTACTGAGCCCCGTGACATTGCCCCCCGGTCGCGCAAGGCTTTCGACCAGTCCCGTCTTGTCTGGAAACGCTGCCAACACCATTACAATGGGAATCGTGGTTGTCGCATCCTTGGCTGCAGTGCTCGCTTGCGTTGAGGACGTAACGATGACGTCGGGCCTGAGCGCTACCAACTCGCGCGCAAGTGCTGGAAGTCGATCCGGAGAACCGCCCGACCATCGCGCCTCGATCGAGATGTTGCGGCCCTCCACGTACCCCAGCTCGCGCAACCCTCGGCGAAACCCTTCCCAATGGAGCGTGTTCTCGTTGCCAAGGGTTCCAATTCTGAATACCCGCGCCGCCGGCTGAGCATCGGCACTCGGCGACACGAGCGCCCCGATTAGCATGGTTGAGAGCCATATACCGCGAAGCCACTTCATCTCGATATTGTCGCTTAACCTACCTGAACCGCAGCCGCTCGCGCGACAGTTCGTGGATCGACCTGCACCCCATCAACTTCATCCCGCGCTCGACCTCCGCACGCAGCAGGCCGAGCGCGCGCTCGACGCCAGCTCTGCCGGCAGCAGCCAGAGGAAACAGATAGAAGCGTCCCAAGCCCACGGCTTTTGCGCCGAGCGCAAGCGCCTTCAGCACGTGCGTCCCGCGCTGGACTCCGCCGTCCATCATCACATCGAGCCGATCGCCGACGGCATCGACGATTTCCGCCAATTGATCGAAAGGTGCGCGCGAGCCATCGAGCTGTCGCCCGCCGTGATTGGACAGAACGATTCCAGTGCAGCCGATCTCGGCCGCGCGCTTCGC
>JBGSWX010000414.1:0-3990 GCA_041751695.1 Burkholderiaceae bacterium
GACATCGGTCCGGCGTTTGACGCACCCGCGCGTCGCAGAATTTCTGCTTCACGCTCGGGTCGAAATACGGGTGTGCCGGTGCTGTGCTTGAGCTTGCCGACATCGATCGCAAGCTGGGCGCGCTCGTTCAGCAACACAATCAGGCGCGTATCGACCGCATCGATTGAGTCGCGCAACGATTTCAGGCGCTCGTCGATAGGCTCAGCCATGGCACTGCTTGTGGCGGGACTAGCCGACGCGCCGCTGCACGTCAGGTTTGCCGCGGTTCGTCAGTGGAGCCGTTGTCTGTACCGATGGCAGTCGCGTGTCCATTGTCGCCGTTGACGACATCGCTGTCGCGCTCGACCACGCGTTGCAAGCCGGACAGCCGCGTGCCATCGTCCAGCGCGATCAACGTCACACCCTGCGTCGCGCGTCCCATCTCGCGAATCTCGGACACGCGCGTGCGGATCAACACGCCGCCGGTGGTGATCAGCATCACTTCGTCATCGCTGCGCACCAAAGTCGCGGCAACGACCTTGCCGTTGCGCTCGCTGGTCGAGATCGCGATCATGCCGCGCGTGGCGCGCGAGTGCCGCGTGTATTCGGCGATCGGGGTGCGCTTGCCGTATCCGTTTTCGGTGGCGGTCAGCACGCTCGGCGTTGCCTGCGGCTCGGTGCCTTGCAACGCATCCTCGGCAACCAGCATCGCGATCACCTGCTGGCCCTCATCGAGCCACATGCCGCGCACGCCGCGCGCTTGCCGGCCCATCGGCCGCACATCGTTCTCATCGAAGCGCACCGCCTTGCCAGCATCGGAAAACAGCATCACGTCGTGTTTGCCGTCGGTAATGGCAGCGCCGATCAGATAGTCACCCGCGTCGAGATCGACCGCGATGATGCCGGCCTTACGCGGATTCGAAAAATCCGTCAGCGCAGTTTTCTTCACGGTGCCCATCGCCGTGGCCATGAACACGAAGTGCTCTTCGTCGAATTGCTTGATTGGCAGCACGACCGTGATCTTCTCGTTCTCCAACAACGGAAACATGTTGACGATCGGCCGGCCGCGCGCGTTGCGCTGGCCCTGCGGGACTTCCCACACCTTGAGCCAGTACAGCCGGCCGCGGTCGGAAAAGCACAGAATCGTGTCGTGCGTATGAGCGATAAAAAGTTGATCGATCCAGTCGTCTTCGCGGGTTGATGCGGCCTGCTTGCCGCGCCCGCCGCGCCGCTGCGCGCGGTAGTCGGCCAGGGGTTGACTCTTTATATAGCCGGTGTGCGACAGCGTCACCACCATGTCTTCAGGCGTGATCAGGTCTTCGGTAATCAAATCCTGCGCGCTGCGCACGATCTCCGAGCGGCGCGCGTCGCCGAACTCGTTTTTCAGCGCGAGCAGTTCTTCGGCGATGACTTCGGTGATCCGCGCCGGCGTGGCAAGCACGTTGAGCAGGTCGGCGATCTGATCCATCACCGCGCGATACTCGTTGACGATCTTGTCCTGCTCGAGCCCCGTCAGCCGCTGCAGCCGCATCTGCAGAATCTGCTCGGCCTGCTCGTCGGACAGCCGATACAGCCCATCGTCGAGCAGACCGAAGCGCGGATCCATCGTCTCCGGACGGTAGACACTCATGTCGAGCCCGGAGCGCGTCAACATCTCGCGCACGACCGACGAATCCCACGCCCGGCTCATCAGGCCCGCCTTGGCCACTGGCGGTGTGGGCGCGGCCCGGATCAGCGCAATGAACTCGTCGATATTGGCCAGCGCCACCGCCAACCCTTCCAGCACATGGCCGCGCCTGCGCGCCTCGCGCAGCTCGTATGTCACGCGGCGCGTCACGATCTCGCGCCGATGCGACAGGAACGCGTCGATCATCTGCCGCAGGTTCAGCACGCGCGGCTGGCCGTCGACCAGCGCCACCATGTTGATGCCGAAGGTGTCCTGCAACTGCGACTGCTTATATAGATTGTTGAGCACCACGTCGGGCTGCTCGTTGCGCTTCAACTCGAACACGACGCGCATGCCGGACTTATCCGACTCATCGCGAATATCTGAGATGCCCTCGATGCGCTTCTCATTGACCATCTCGGCGATGCGCTCGAGCAGCACGCGCTTGTTCACTTGATACGGCAGCTCGTCGATGATGATCGCCGAGCGCGCGCCCTTGTCAATCTCTTCGAAATGCGCCTTGGCGCGCATCACGACCCGGCCGCGCCCGGTGCGATAGCCCTCGCGCACGCCCTCGATGCCGTAGATGATTCCCGCCGTCGGAAAGTCCGGCGCCGGGATCAGCTCGATCAGCTCATCGATCGTGGTCTGCGGATTGCGCAGCAGCGCGAGGCAGCCGTCGATGACCTCGCCCAGGTTGTGCGGTGGAATATTGGTCGCCATGCCGACCGCGATGCCAGCCGATCCGTTGATCAGCAGATTCGGCACGCGCGCCGGCAGCACCAGCGGCTCCTGCTCCTTGCCGTCGTAGTTCGGCCCGAAGTCGACCGTTTCCTTGTCGATATCCGCCAGCATCGAAGCGGCGATCTTCGACAGGCGGCACTCGGTGTAACGCATCGCCGCCGGGTTATCGCCATCGACCGAACCGAAATTGCCCTGGCCGTCGATCAGCAGATAGCGCAGCGAGAACGGCTGCGCCATGCGAACCAGCGTGTCGTAGATGGCCTGATCACCGTGCGGGTGGTATTTGCCCATCACGTCGCCGACGACCCGCGCGCACTTCACGTACGACCGGCTGTGCACATAGTTGCTCTCGTGCATGGCAAACAGCACGCGCCGATGCACCGGCTTCAAACCGTCGCGCACGTCGGGTAGCGCGCGCCCGACGATCACGCTCATCGCATAGTCGAGATACGAACGCCGCATCTCTTCTTCGAGCGAAATCGGCAGTGTTTCTTTGGCGAATTGATCCACGTTCGAGCGCGTAACCGAGGCGAAATTTAGCCGCGAAGTTTATCAGTCGAAGGCGATGTTTTAGCCTCGCGCCGATGCTTTCGTGTGCTGTAATCGCGCGCCGATGACCGACATCGACACTCTCATCCATGCTCGCTGGGTCGTGCCGGTCGTGCCGCGCGCGGCCGTGCTCGAACATCATGCGATTGCTGTGGCCGATGGCCGCATCGTCGATGTGATGCCGTCGGCCGAAGCGGGGCAGCGCTATCGCGCGACCGACGTGCAGACGCTCGACACGCACGCTGTGACGCCGGGCCTGGTCAACTGCCACACGCACGCGGCCATGGCGCTGCTGCGCGGCGTCGGCGACGATCTGCCGCTGATGCGCTGGTTGAAGGAACGCATCTGGCCGCTCGAGACCGCGCTGGTATCGCCCGAGTTCGTTCACGACGGCTCGCAGCTGGCGGCGCTCGAAATGCTGCGCTCAGGCACGACCACCTGTTCGGACATGTACTTCTATCCGGAAGCGAGCTTGCGCGCGTTGCGCAGTTTCGGCATGCGCGCGGTCGGCGGCATCATTGCCATCGAATTCCCCACCGCCTACGCGTCGGATGCCGAGGACTATTTGCGCAAGGGGCTTGCCACGCGCGATGCGTTTCGCAACGATCCGCTGGTGAGCTTTACGCTGGCGCCGCATGCGCCCTACACGGTGGCCGATCAGACGCTGAAGCGCATCGCGATCCTGGCCGAGGAGCTCGATCTGCCGATTCACACGCACGTGCACGAAACCGACGACGAAATCGCCGAATCGATCGCCAAGCACGGCTGCCGCCCCCTCGAGCGGCTCGATCGACTGGGAATCGTTTCAGAGCGCTTGATCGCCGTGCACGCGGTGCATCTGAGCGAGCACGAAATTGCCCTGTTGGCGCAGCGCGGCGCCTCGGTGGCGCATTGTCCGGCCTCCAACCTGAAGCTGGGCAGCGGACTCGCGCCCATCGCGAAGCTGGCGGCGGCGGGCGTCAACATCGCCATCGGCACCGACGGCGCTGCGAGCAATAACCGCGTTGACCTGCTGGCCGAGCTTCGCCTGGCCGCGCTGTTGGCCAAGGGGG
>JBGSWX010000415.1:0-2175 GCA_041751695.1 Burkholderiaceae bacterium
CGCCGACGCGGTAGCCCGCGCGCAGCGCGAGGTCAATCGCAGCCGGGAGCCCGGGCCAACCGCTCTCTCGTAAGAGATAAGAGCGAGCGCCAAAAAAAGGCCACGCATGCGTGGCCTTTTTCTTGCACGGAAACTTCCGCGCCTACTTAAGGTGCTTGCTGACGTACTTGGTCAGCTCGAACATCGAAGCTTGCGCCTTGCCGAACAGAGCGCGCAGCTTTTCGTCCGCGTTGATCATGCGGCGGTTGGCCTTGTCCTGCAGGTTGTTTCTCTTGATGTATTTCCAGATCTGGCTGGTGACTTCGGTGCGCGGCATCGGGCTCGAGCCGATAATCGCGGCCAACGGGCCGGTAGGCATCATCGGCTTCATAAACGCCGCGTTCGGCTTGCGTGCGGTTTTCTTTTTTGCAGCTTTTTTGGCCGGCGCTTTCTTCACGGCTTTCTTGGTCATCTTCTTCGCAGCTTTCTTCGCCGGCGCTTTCCTTTTCGCCGCTTTCTTGCCTGATTTCTTTGCCTTCTTCATTGCCATTGCTTTTTCTCCTTGGGTTGAGCCACAGCTGGGTTAAGTCACAGCGACAGGGTTCTCGCGTCAGAAACAGAAGAGAGCGCTCTCGTTGCGTGACGCGATCCTAAGCGAATCAGAGTGAAATACAAGAGGAAAACACGTTTTTCAGAGGGAAATTGCAGGTGCGCAACGCGCTTTCTCCTCTGGCGAGGGCTCGACCGCTGCCCGCTGTGCACGAAAGGTATACAAGGAGTGGGACTTCGAGGACTTTTGATACAACATCTGGTGTTACTGAGTCACTCAAGCTGCGGCGGCGCGCTCCAGCTCGGCGATCATGCGCTCGATGCGCGCTCCGAGCTTTTCGGTGGTTACCTGCTCGCGCAGGCGCTCGATCATCAGCGGGAAGGCAAACGGCGTCGCCCGCGAGAGCAGGCGATAGACGATCCGCTGCCCGCGCATTCGCGCCAGCGCCGCGCGCAGGCGCTCGATGTCGAGCTCCTGCTCGAGAACCTCGCGCTCGGCCTGCGCCAGCAGCCTATTGCCGGCGTCGTACGTTCGAAACACCTCATAGAACAAGCCGGAGCTCGCCTGCAGCTGCTTGATCGACTTCGGCGCCCCCGGATACCCCTGGAAAATCAGGCCCGAGATGCGCGCGACCTCGCGAAAGCGCCGCAGCGCCAGCTCGCCGGCGTTCAGGCTGGCGAGCACGTCTTCAAGCAGATCGTCCGCGCTCAACAGCGTGTCGGACCGCGCCTGCCACGCACCCATCCAGTCGATGTCCACCGGCGACAGAAGCTCGAACCCGTAGTCGTTCATCGAGATGGAAAATGTAGACGGCGTGCCCTGGCCGATTCGATACGCCAGCAGCGACGCCAGCCCGATGTGCACGTTGCGTCCGGCAAACGGATAGACGAACAGATGCCCTCCCTCGCGCGAGCGCATCGATTCGACCACCAGCGTGTCGCGCGTGGGCACCATCGACCATTTGGCCTGCAGCTCGATCAGCGGCCGCGCGAGGTTCATCTCCGGCGCGTCGTAGTTGCCGGCGAGCGCGCCTTCCAGCTCGCGCAGTACGGCATCAGCCATCTCGCTCGACAGCGGCATCTTGCCGCCTTGCCAGCGTGGTATCGCACCGCTGCGGGTCTTGGCTGCGCGCACGTACGCGGTCATTTCGTGCACCCGCACCAGCTCCAGCATGCGTCCGCCAAACAGAAACGCATCGCCCTTGCGCAGCCGGCTGATGAATGATTCCTCCATAACGCCGACGTCGCGGCCGTTCATCGTCTTGATCAGCATCGATGCCTCAGAAACGATGGTGCCGATCGACATCCGATGGCGCTGCCCGATGCGCGCGTTGTCGACGCGGTACACACCTTGCGCGTCACGACTCACCCGCTGATAGTCGGGATACGCGTGCAGCGCTTCGCCGCCACGGCCGACGAAGTCGAGCGCCCAGTTCCAGTCGTCATCCGACAACGCGCGATAGCTCCACGTATCACGCACCTCAGCCAGCAACTCGCGCTCGACGAACCCGGTGCCGAGCGCGATCGTTACCAGGTGCTGTACCAGCACGTCCAACGGACGCTCGGGCGCGCGCCGCGCTTCGATGCGGCCCTCGCGCAGCGCGCTTCTGGCAGCCGCCGCCTCGACCAGCTCGAGCGTGTTGGTCG
>JBGSWX010000416.1:0-6496 GCA_041751695.1 Burkholderiaceae bacterium
GATTGTGTTGCTGAACGAGCGCGCCCAGCTTGCGATCGATGTCGGCAAGCTCAAGCACAGCACCGGCACACCCGTATTTCGACCCGAGCGTGAAGCAGAAATTCTGCGACGCGCGGGTGCGTCAAACGCCGGACCGATGTCGCGTGATCACATCACGCACATTCTTCGCGAAGTGATCTCGGCGTGTCGCGCGCTCGAGCGACCCATCAAGGTGGCATACCTCGGGCCGGCGGGCACATTTTCTGAGATGGCGATGCAGCGGCAATTCGGCTCGAGTGTCACCGGCCTGCCGTGCAATACGCTGGACGAAGTGTTCCGCACCACCGAAGCGGGCAGCGCCGAACTGGCAATCGTGCCACTCGAAAATTCATCCGAAGGCGCGGTCAGCCGCACGCTCGATTTGCTGCTTGCAACACCGCTCAGCGTGCTGGCCGAAGTCTCGATATCGGTCGAACATAACTTGTTTACCAAGAGCGGCTCGATGAACGGCGTCCAACGCGTGTGCGCGCACTCGCAGGCACTGGCGCAATGCGCGGGCTGGCTCAACCAACATTGGCCGACGCTCGAGCGGCAGCCCGTTGCGAGCAACGCCGAAGGCGTTCGCATGGCCTCCGAAGACGCCGCGACGGCGGCCATTGCGGGCGAATCGGCCGCCCGCCACTACAACGTTCAGACCGTGGCCGCGCAGATCCGGGACGACACGCATAACCGCACGCGCTTCGCGGTGCTCGGCGCCCAGGCCGTGCAGCGACCTACGCCGTCGGCGCGCGACAAGACATCGCTGATTCTTTCGGTACCCAACAAAGCTGGCGCGGTGTTCCACATGCTGTCGCCACTGGCGGCGCACGGCGTATCGATGACGCGCTTCGAGTCGCGGCCGGCGCGCGTCGGCACCTGGGAGTACTACTTCTATGTCGACGTCGAAGGGCACCTTGACGAGCCGAAGGTTGCGCGGGCACTCGCCGAATTGCAGCAGGCTTGCGCATTTTATAAATGCCTCGGCTCGTATCCGGCCGAGCAGATGGAAGCGCAATGAGCGTCGCCGCGCCTCTCCCCGCTCTGTCCTATGTGCGCGAGATCGCGCCGTACGTCGCGGGAAAGCCGATCGATGAATTGGCGCGCGAGTTCGGGCTTGACCCGAAGTCGATCGTCAAGCTGGCGTCGAACGAGAATCCGCGCGGTATGCCTGCTTCCGCACAACGCGCGGTCGCCGACGTGCTGGCGGATCTCGGACGCTACCCCGACAGCAATGGCTTCGCGTTGAAAGCAGCGCTATCTGCGAAGTTCAACGTCGCCAGCGACTGGATCACGCTCGGCAACGGCAGCAACGACATTCTCGAGTTGGCCGCAGCGGCGCTGCTCGCTCCCGGCCGCAGTTGCGTTTACTCACAGTATTCATTCGCGGTGTATGCGCTGGCGACGCAGGCGCGTGGCGCGCGCGCGATTGTCGTGCCCGCAAAGAAACTTGGTCACGATCTCGATGCGATGTTGTCGGCTATTGCTCCCGACACAGCATTGATTTACGTCGCCAATCCGAACAATCCGACCGGAACACATCTCCGCTCGGAAGCTCTCGATGCATTTCTGGCAGGCGTTCCCGCGCGCGTTATCGTCGTGATCGACGAGGCCTACAACGAATACCTGGCGCCCGAGTTGCGTTTCGACAGCGCTATGTGGGTGCGTAGGTATCCGAATCTGCTGATTGCGCGCACGTTTTCGAAGGCTTTCGGCTTGGCAGGATTGCGCGTGGGCTATGCGATTGCGCAAACGGAGTTGACCGATCTGCTTAACCGTGTGCGGCAACCGTTTAACGTAAATGCGCCTGCCCAGGCGGCCGCAATCGCCGCACTGAGCGATCAAGAGTTCCTCGATGAAAGTTATCGCCTCAACCGTAGCGGCATGGAACAACTCAGTGGCGCGCTCAGAACGACCGGACTGGAACACGTGCCAAGCTTCGGCAACTTCGTGCTGATCCACGTGGGCGATGCGGCGCGAATGTATCAAGAGCTGTTGCAGCGGGGCGTCATCGTGCGTCCGGTCGGGAACTACGGCCTGCCGGAATGGCTACGGGTAACGGTCGGCTTGCCCGAAGAGAACTCGAGGTTCCTGGAAGCGCTGGTCGCCGCGCGCCTATGAGATTGGCGCTCATCGGTGTGGGATTGATTGGTGGTTCGTTCGCGAAAGCGTTGCGTGCGTCCGGCAAGGTCGATGAGGTCACAGGATTCGACAGTCACCCCGAAACTCTGAGGCGAGCGGTTGAGCTTGGCATCATCGACCAATCCGCAGAATCGGCGGCGTGCGCGGTCGAGCACGCCGATCTTGTGGTGATCGCAACGCCGGTCGGATCTACACAGGATATCTTGCGGTCCATTGCACCCCATTTGGCTAAGGACGCCGTCATCACCGATGTCGGCAGTACTAAGGCGAGCGTGGTCGAGGCTGCGCGCTGCGAACTGGGCTCTGCGTTCGAGCGCTTTGTGCCTGGCCACCCGATTGCCGGCCGCGAGCACTCAGGTGTTGAATACGCGGAAGCGGTGTTGTTCAACGACAAGCTATATATATGCACTCCGGTGAAGCGAACCGACGCGGAGGCTGCGCGTCAGGTGGAGGCGCTATGGCGAAGCGTCGGCTGCCATACGGATCGTATGACGCCCGAAGAACATGACGCCGTATTCGCGGCCGTGAGCCATCTGCCGCATCTGCTGGCGTTCGCACTCGTCGCGCAGATCGCGGCTGACCCCGACGCAAAACGAAAATTCGCGCTGGCCGGTGCAGGCTTTCGCGACTTCACGCGCATAGCGGCGTCAAGCCCGACCCTGTGGAGCGACGTTTGCGTCGCGAACCGCGACGCGATCGGCGATGAGCTCAGACAACATCGCAGCGTTCTTGCAGAACTACAGCGGGCAATCGATGAGTGCGATCACGAAGCGTTGCGAAGCGTCTTCTCGCGAGCAGCCGCAGCGCTCGGGTGAGCTTGATGAGAGCTCAATAGGTCGTATTCACGGCCTTAATTTCCGCAGCGATGGCGTTTATCGTGTGTAAGCTGATTCAACCGAATTTTGGCGCGTCAACACGGTGAAATTCATTCGCGGGCTAATGGGTTGCACACTAGTCGCGGCCACGGTCGCACTTCTCGCTTGCGATTCGCGCGGCAGGGCATTCGAAGATTTGCGACTGGCCCGCTTGAGCGAAGGCGAATCGAGTGAGCAGGATGTACGCAAACTTTTCGGCGAGCCCGCCGCAGTGCGTGACATCGCAGGCGGCAAAGGCCTGATCTATCCATTGGGGCCCGAAGGGCCTCACACGCTCTTGCTGAAGATTGATGCCAAGAGCAAGTATCAAGGGCGCGAGGATCTGTTGGCGCGCGCCAATTTGGAGCGTGTTACCCGCGGCATGAAGGAACTCGACGTGCTGGTGATGCTCGGTCGCCCGGGGCGCGCTGAGAGGTACCCGCTCAAACAGCAATCCGCCTGGGAGTGGCGATTTCTCGATGGCCACGACACACGGCTATTCGTCGTGAGCTTCGACGCGAGTGGCACGGTCGTCGGCAGCGCGGTAGAAGACGACCCTCGGCGGCTCGGCGGTCGGTAAACGGCCGCTAATGCGGCTGGACTAGCGCCGCCTACCAAGAGATCGATCGAAGTCGGCCGCTAGCCCCTCGCTAATCGGCGGTTCGACGCCACGCATCGCGGGCCGCCACATCGGTGCATCCGCTCGTCGCGGAAGAGATTCCACTGGGCGGTATCAGCGCGCTTTGTTGGTTGCCTCTGGATATGCTCCATCGCCTGGAGGGTTGGATCAATGCATTCGCGCGGTTTTACTTTGGTCGAAGTGCTGGTGGTCATCACGATCAGTGCAATCCTGGTCGCGGCTGCCGTGCCGGCGTTTCAGTGGACGATCACGCGCAATCGCATTTCGGATGCCACTAATTTGCTGCTCTCTAACTTTGAGTACGCCCGGATGGAAGCGACGAGGCGCGGTAACAATATATCGATATGTCGAACGGACGATCCAAATGCCGCTGTACCCGTTTGTAGCAGCGCGGTCGTCGGTACCGTGGACGGCAACGACTGGGCAGCCGGCTGGGTGGTGTTCGAAAAAAGAGGCAACGCCGCGTGCGTCCCAATCGCGGCGCAGTTTCAATCTGCGGGCGGTTGTGCCGATGAGGTGCTATTCAGACAACAGATTGCCGGCGGTGCTGCGCGTGTGATGATCCACACGAATCTCGGTATCGAGGCCGTCGGATTTCAACCGCGCGGAGCCGGCGGTTTCATTAACCCCGGGACCTTTGCGATTACCTACGGCACCGCACCCACTCCAGCGGTCGCGCCGCGCGCACTTGGTGCGATAGGCCTGACGAAAGCGGGCCGCTGCATTCCCCTTACGTTGATTGGTTCCATGAAGGTCGCGCAACCCGGCACGGGCACTTGCCCGGCCGCGTAAGGACGTAGACATGACAGACAAACAAAATCTGTTTCGGCGGCTTCAGGCAGGACTTTCAATGATTGAGGTCCTTGTTTCGCTGACGATCGTCGCGTTCGGCGTGCTGGGCTTATTGGGCCTGCAGGCGCGGGCGTTGAGTTTTCAGCGCGATGCGTTCGATAGGAGGACCGCAGCTGAGATGGTTGCGCAGATGGCCGAGCGGCTGCGGGCGAATCACATTGGGTTGGTCGGTGGTTTGTATGCCGGCACTTTTCATGTCGCGACCGCGACACCCACTCTTACCCCCTGCGCTGTGTGCACTCCGGCGCAACTGGCGGCCCGCGATCAGGCTCAATGGGTTGCCGAGTATCGCCGTCGCACCCCGGGGTCGGCCGCGTACTTTCAATGGGACGCAGCAGATACGCGCTCGATTCTGGTGTCGGTCGCCTGGCCCGAACCGCAAGCAACGGGCGTCGACCCCTTGTGTGCGCAGATCAATGCGTATCCAGTCGTCTCGAATGCGATCCCAGCTGCCTATCGCTGTTTTGAAACCGCCGTTTTCCCGTGAGATGAGTCGATGAATTATTTGCTTCCACGCGCCGCTCAAGCCGGCCGCACGCTGATCGAGCTGCTCATCGCGATGACGATCGGGCTTGTGATCGTGATCGGGGTTTCTGCGCTTTATTTGTCTTCGAGCGGTCTGTCGCGCACCGCGAATGAAATCTCGACGGTTGAACAGGCGGCGCAACTGGCGCTGTTGATTATCGGTGATTCGCTGAAGGTGGCTGCGTACGGCGAGATCATTGGCTCTGATTTCGCGGGGCAGGGACAGACGCTGATGGACGGCGTTCATCTGGCCGGCTGTACCAACTCGCAGTTCACCGATCCGTTTCCGGCATACGCCGCGCCGCCGAGTCCCCCAACCCCACCTAATCTGGCTTGCGCTGGCGCCTCGACGGGAGACGCGCTCTATGTTCGCTACCAGGCTGCCCCGATAATCGCGCAGATGCCGCCGGCAGACCTGGCGCGCAATTCGTATAACGACTGCGGCGCTAGCAACCTCCAGCAGAATCAGGTCCTGTCATCGGTCCAGATGCGCGCGGGATCGGGTTTGATCCGGCCGATCGTGACCAATGTGTTTCAGCTGGATGCAGTCAGTAGCACTCTGGATTGTGCGGGTTACGGAACCGGCGTATTCGGCACGTTGTTGCAGAACGTAATCGAGTTCAAGGTCTTCTATCGATTCGACGAAGCGGCGCAAACCCTAGGAACGTCCGGAGTGACGAATGCGGTTCCGTTCGGAGGATCGATTCGTGACGCCGCTTATATCAACGGACTGGCTGGCGCGGTTGATCCTTGGAATTACGTCGTAGCGGTGATCGTCTGTATCACCGTCGAATCCGATCAGATCGGCGTCGGTGCAACGACCACGAATACAGCCGCCAGTCGCTGTCCGGCGAGTGCTGTCGAGGCCGAGTCGGGTCTGAACCTGGTGACAACCACCACTGATGGAAAAATCCGGCGTTCTTTTTCACAAGTGTTCGCCGTCCGCGCGCGAGCGACGCCGACGCCATCAATACTTTAGCCATGAACAAGCTCACTTATCGCCGGTTTTTCGATCATCGCCCGCCCCGGGCGCACCGCATGATGGGCGTCGTATTGCCGGTGGTCCTGGTGGTGCTGACAGTACTGACCGGTCTAGTCGTTACTCAGATCAGACGCAACGCGGTCGATGAGCGTCTGGCCGCCAACACTCGAGAGACGGTTCAATTGGACAATGCTGTGCAAACGGTTTTGCGCTGGTGCGAAGCGCGCGTCACTCTTGCGCCACAAAGGACGATAACTGTGGGCGTGGGAACCACGACAACGTCTGCGTGGAACAAGACGTCGGCTAATTGGGCCAACGCGAGTTCCCTCGACTTCCAGGGCGCCAATCTGCCCGGATTGGACCCTGCGGTCGCCCCCGCGTGCGTCATCGAAGATGCCACGTGTGAACTGGCTCCGCCGATTTCGCCCACCGGCCAAATCGGCGCCAGCACGTGTCCCGGTAATGGCGACCTCGATCCGCGTTGGA
>JBGSWX010000417.1:0-2113 GCA_041751695.1 Burkholderiaceae bacterium
GATTTCGATCGAACGGAAGTGCGACAAGTTCGGTGCTGGATAGCCGATACCTTGCAGGATCGCCATCTGGCCGTCGCGCCATAGCGATTCGAGCGGCGCGAGCGAGGGATGCAACGCGGGTGCGCCGGCGAAGCGAGCCACCGCGTCGGGCTTGAACGCAAGCCGCGGGCGCAGATCGAAGTAGGCGCCGTCGTCGATCGGGATCACCGTGTTCAAGCCGTCGTTGCCGCCGCGCAGCTCGATCAGGATCAACAGACGCGGCGCCGCCGAGACCGCCCACGCTGGGAGCGCCGCGCACGACAACAGCGCCGAGGAGGCGCCCAAAAATGTGCGTCGATTCAATGTGCGTCGATTCATGGGCAGCCCTACTTGAGCTGATACGCCGGATCCAGCACGATTGCGCGCAGCGCATCGAGCCCGAGCGATCCGTCGCGTGCGGGCGACGTCGGCGCAACAGCCAGCACAGCCTGCTCGAGCTTTACGCGCGCGCCAGGCGCAACGGTTCGTTCTGGTGCCAGTCCGACACGGGCAAGCCAGGCTTCGGAGTCGACTCGCACCGACGCTGCCTGTTCGAGCATCTGCAAGCGGCGGCGCGGCACGTCCTCGGGCTTCATCGAACCGGCCATCGAATCCTCCATCGTGGCTTCGGCGCTCGGCTTGCCACCGGGTGTGCCACCCAGCGCACGCTCGAGGAATTGCTTGCGCGCGAGCAGCGTATTCGTATTGATCCAGGCCTCACCGCCCGGCCAGCCGCGCACGTTAGGCGGCGAAAATAGGTTCTGCCCCATGCCCGCCAGCGCCACCGCCGCGGCGATCGGCTGCGTCACCTCGCCGCCGGATTGACGCACCAACCCGACCATCAGTTCGGCCGGCGACTTCACCAACGCGTTGTCTTCGTTTCGAGCAACGACTTCGGGCTGCAGCAACAGCGCGCGCACCGGCTGCGCGATGTCCCATCCGCCGGCACGAAACTGCGCGGCAATGGCCTTCACGCGGGCTTCGTCGGGCTGCGGCGAGACAAACTCGCGCCACAGCTTGCGCACGATGAACTCGGCCGATCCCGGCTGCGCGAGCATGATGTCGAGCACGGCGTCGCCGTCGAAGTTGCCGGTTCTGCCGAAGACAGTCTTTTCGCCGCCATCGTGCAGCGGGCGACGGAACAGGTAATCGCCGGTATCAAGATCGATGCTCCAGCCGGTGAATGCGCGCGCCGCCTGCTTGATGTCGTCTTCGCTGTACTTGCCTTCACCCAGCGTGAAGAGCTCCATCACTTCGCGCGCGAAGTTCTCGTTGGGCGAGCCGCGCCGGTTGGTGGCGGAGTCGAGATAGATCAGCATCGCCGGGTCTTTTGCGACCGCGTGCAGCAGCTCGTCGAAGCGGCCGAGCGCGTGCTTGCGCAGCAGCACGTTCTGCCGATACATCAACTGCGTGTAGCGCACCTTCGGTTGCGCCGAGACGAAATGGTTGTGCCAGAACAGCGTCATGCGCTCGGTCAACGGCGACGGTGTGGCCGCCATTTCGCGCAGCCACCAACCGCGCAGATCGAGCCCCATTCGAACCTGCTTCTGAAGCTCGGCGCGGCGCGCATCGTCGCTCATCGCGCGCAACTCGCGCGGCGGTACCAACCGCTCGTCAATCCACGCCGGGGCCGGCGTGACGGTACTGGTCCGGGCTCCGACCAGCAGGCGATCGACCGCCGCTTTGTGCGTCAACGAAGAATAGGTGGCGACATCGGCATCGTTCGGTGCGAAGCCGGCGCGCGTCAGCAGTTGTCTCGCGCCCGGCGCACCGAGCGTCGGCTCGGCGGCAACGCTGTTGAACGCCAACATCAGCATTGCAAACAGAACAGCGAACCGACGCATCATTTATTCGCTCCCTTGTTGCCGATGTTGCCGCGCCGATAGTGGTCGCGCCGTGCCTGATCGATCTGTTCGCGCAGACGCTGCCGCTCTTCGGGCGAAAGTTGGCGCGGCGGCAGCACGCCTTCGCCGCCACGCGGTCGATTCTCCTGCTGCCTCTCGAAGAAGCGCTGGCGCGCGGCCTGGCGCTCGTCGGGCGGAACCTGCCTGCGCATCTCTTGCTGCTGCTCAGGCGTCGTCCGGCGCAACACTTG
>JBGSWX010000418.1:0-6334 GCA_041751695.1 Burkholderiaceae bacterium
GCGCTGACCGATATCGAAGGCCGCTGGCATTTGGACAACATCCGGCCCGGCACGCACGTCGTGCAGCTCGACCTTGATTCACTGGGCGACGGTTACGAAGTGGTCGCGTGCGAAGACAACTCGCGTTTTGCCGGCCGCACGTATTCGCAGTTCGTCAACGTGCGCGGCGGCAGTCTGTGGCGCGCTGACTTCTACGTGAGGAAAGTCGGCACATCGGACGCAGCGGCGACGCCTGCAGCCGTGCGCAAAGCGCCGCAGCGAGTCGAGGTGCTGCCGTACGACGAAAACTGGCTGGCAACCGCCGAGCCGGGCATCGAATGGCTGCACCCGCAGGAAAGCTTCAACCCGTCGATCCCCGCGATCAAGGTTGCAGTCAAGCACGAACCGGCGCACACGCTCGAGCTGCAACTGAACGGCGCCAAGGTCAACGCGCTGAACTTCGATGGCACTTTGCAGAATCCGGCGCGCACGGCGTCGCTTAGTAGCTGGCGCGGCATCAACCTGCGCGAAGGCGACAACGTCTTCGTGCTGACGATCAGCGATCGCGAAGGCAAAGTCATCAGCCAGCAGCGCCGCACGATTCACTACGCAGCGGTGCCGGCCAAGGTCGCCATTGTCGACAAGAAGTCGCGCCTGGCCGCCGATGGCAAAACGAGGCCGGTTATCGCGGTGCGCTTCACCGACAAGGAGGGCCGCCCGGTTCGCGCAGGCGTCAGCGGTGAGTTTCAGATCGCTGAACCGTATCAGGCGTTCGACCCGCTGCAGGCGATCGAGCGCGATCCGCTGGCAGGCCGCATCGGCGGCAAGCCACGCTTCGAGATCGGCGAGGACGGCATTGCCTTGATCGAGTTGGTGCCGACCACGAAGACCGGCGAAGTCGTGCTGACGTTCACCTTGAACGATCGCCAGCGGCAGGAGCTGCGCGTGTGGCTCACGCCATCGAACCGCGACTGGGTGCTGGTTGGATTCGCGCAAGGCACGCTGGGACACAAACAGCTGAGCGGCAACATGGAGTCGCTGAAAGCGGCCGATGCCGACGATCAGCTGTTCGACGAGAACCGCGTCGCGTTCTATGCGAAGGGCCAAGTCAAGGGCGAGTACCTGCTGACGATTGCGTACGACAGCGCGAAAGAGCGTGGCCGACCCGATCGACAGAATAACGAGGTGCTGAAGCAGGCGATCGATCCGAATCAGTTCTACACGCTGTACGGCGACGCGACCGATCCGCTGTTCGATGCAGCGTCGGTGCGCAAGCTGTATCTGCGAATCGAGAAGGCGCAGTTCTATGCACTGTTCGGCGACTACGACACCGGACTGACCGTGACCGAGCTGTCGCGCTACAGCCGCACGTTCAACGGCCTGAAGTCCGAATACCAGGGCAAGACGTTGGCCTACAACGCGTTCGCCACGGTCACTGCGCAGGCGTTCGTCAAAGATGAGCTACCGGGCGACGGCACGTCGGGTCTGTATCGGCTGTCCCGTCGCAATATCGAGATCAATTCGGACAAGGTCCGTATCGAGACGCGCGACCGCTTCCGCAGCGAAGTGATCATCACTACGCGAACGCTGACGCGTTATCTCGATTACGACATCGACTATGCATCGGGCACGCTGTTCTTCCGCGAGCCGATTCCGGTACGCGATCAAGGCTTCAATCCGGTCTTCATCGTGGTCGACTACGAATCGGCCGACCCGGTTGACGAGAAGCTGAGTTATGGCGGTCGCGTCGCCTACAAGCCGATCGATCAGGTCGAAGTGGGCGTGACGCGAGTCAAGGAAGGAAACGTCGGCGCGAGCGGCGAACTGACCGGCGCCGACGTCACCGTGAAGCTCGACGACAAGACAACGATCAAGAGCGAATACGCGACCAGCGAGAGCTCGCGCGCGGGGTTCAACGCCGATGGCGATGCGTGGAAGATCGAGGCGCTGCGCGAAGACGAAAAGCTTTCTGCCAAGGCGTACGCACGCAAACAGGAGCCTGGCTTCGGTCTCGGGCAGCAATCGGGCTCGGAAACCGGCACGCGCAAAGTCGGGGCCGACGCGCGCTACAAACTGTCGGACTCGGTACAGATCGACGGCCAAATTTATCGGCAGGATGCGCTCACCACCGGCGCTCAACGCGACGTGGCCGAAGGGCGGGTTCAATGGCGGGCGGACGCGCTGACAACGAGTGCCGGACTGCGCGCAGCACACGACGAAGACGGCGCAGGCAAGAACACGGAAAGCAATCAGGCGCTGGCCGGCATCGCGTATGAGCTGCTTGATCGCCGTCTCAGGCTCAGAGCGAACGCCGAAGTCGATGTCACCGGCAAGGCGGAGAGCGTCGATTTTCCGAATCGTTATCTGCTCGGCGCCGATTACAAACTGACTCCGCAGACCACCGTGTTCGGCGAACAGGAATTTGCGCGCGGCGAAAACCTGTCGGCCAATTTGACGCGCGTCGGATTGAAGACTCAGCCGTGGGCCGGTGCCGAAGTCGCCGGCACGCTCGGCAACCAGCTTTCCAACGACGGCACGCGCTTGTATTCCGGCCTCGGGCTGACGCAGAAGTGGCAAATCAACAAGCACTGGCAGACCGACTTCCTGATCGACCGTACGCAGACGCTGAAGAGCGAGGTCACGCCGTTGAATCCGAACGTGCCGCTGGCGTCGGGCGGCGGCATTGGCAACATCAGCGGCGACTACACCGCGGTGGCAATCGGCGCGGGTTACCTGAACGAGAGTTGGAGCGGCAATGGCCGCATCGAGTGGCGCGAGTCCGACACCGACGACAAATTGAATCTGTTGCTCGGCGTGCAGCGCCGGCTCGGCGCTGGCCGCACGGTCGCCGCCGGCTTTTTGTACAGCGAGAACGACTCCGCGCTCGCGAGCAGCCGCAAGTTCGACGGCCGGGTCAGCTACGCATTGCGTCCATCCGGCGGGCGCTGGATATTCCTCGACCGATTCGATGTGATCGACGAAACGATCGAAGACAAGATTGGAGACACTGCGGGCAGTGTCCGCGCGCGCAAGCTGGTCAACAACCTGAACGCCAATTACACGCCGAGCCTTGATACGCAATGGAGCTTTCAATACGGCGCGAAGTACGTGTTCGATCGCATCGACGGCGCCAGTTACACGGGCTATACCGATCTGATCGGAGTTGAAGTGCGGCGCGATCTGAGCCGGCGCTGGGACATCGGATTGAGCGGCGGCGTGCTGCACTCGTGGAATAGCGAGCTGTTCGACTACCACGCCGGCGCGTCGGTTGGCTACCGGTTGATGGAAAACACATGGATCGCCGCCGGCTACAACGTGCTGGGCTTTAGCGATCGTGACTTCGCCGGTGCGGAATATCGCGCCAAAGGTTTCTTCCTCAGCGTGCGAATCAAGTTCGATCAGGACACGCTGGGCCTCAACAAGAGCGCTTCATTTTCGAAATTGCCATGAGCCATCTGCAGTCGAAATTGTTGAGACTCGTGCTGAGTTCCGTGCTTGCGCTGCTGCTGATCGGCCATGCTGCGCACGCGGCGACGATCCTTTACGGCATTCGCGGCACTGCGACCGCCGGCGCGAACGACATCATCCGGCTGGACCCGACGTCCGGTGCGGTCACCGTCGTGTACGACAACTATCCGGGCGGAAACGCCGCGACTATCGCGCAGTGCCCGAACGGCCTGCTGTACTACTCGATCTTTGGCGGTACCAATCAGATCTACGTGTTTAATCCGCAGACGCCCACGGTCGCGCCCGCCGCGCTGGGCACGGGAGTCGCCGACAGCGCGCTCAGAATGGCGTGTTCACCCAGCGGCGTGTTGTATTACCTGGATCAGTCCGACACGTTGCGCGTCATCAATACGGCTACCGGTGCGTACAGCGGCGCCGGCGTGACGATCACCGGCCTCGGTGCAGGCGGCGATATCGCTTTCAATTCCAGTGGCACGCTGTTCGGCTTCAACAACACGAGCAATCTGTTCACGGTTCCGCTGGTCGGCGGCGCCGTCACGCAAGTCGGCACCGGCGCAGTCACTGGGCTTAATGGCTCGGGTATAGGGTTGGCGTTTGACGCCTCGGACAATATCCGTGTGCTCACCAACGGCGCGCCGGGTTTCTATTCGGTGAGCCTGGCGACCTCGCCGCCGTCAGCAACTTCGATCAGCACGCCACCAGGCGGCGCCGCCACCGGCGACCTCGCGAGCATCGACGTCGCGAATCCCGACCTGTCGATTACGAAAACTGCCGATATCGCGAGCGTCCCGGCCGGCGTTGCAACTCCGGTCGTCTACACGATTGTCGTGACGAACAGCAGCGCGTATGCGGTGTCGGGCATGGTCACCGATACTTTTCCGGCGGCGGTCAGCGGCGTCACCTGGACGTGTGCGGCCAGTGCCGGCTCGACCTGCACGGCAGCGGGCGCCGGGAACATCAACACCACGGCGGTGCTCGCCCCGGCCGGCACCGCGACCTACACAGTCAATGCGACAGTCACGGCCAACGCGCCGGTGGTCAACACCGCGAACGTCGCGTTGCCGTTCACGTTCCTGACCGATTCGGTACCGGCGAACAACACGGCAAGCAACACGATCTTCATCCGGCCCGGCGTCGCGAAAGCGTTTGGGGCAGCAACCTTCGGCGCCGCCGGCAACACTTCGCTGACGATCACCATCAGCAACGCGAACGGCGTTGCGATCACCACCAGCTCCGTATTCACCGACACCCTGCCGACGGTGCCCGGCGCGATGACCGTCAATACCGCCGGCAGCACTGGCACCTGCGCGAACGTCACTGCGACGGCCGGCAGCGGCAGCATCACGATGGCAAGCGGCACGTCAATTCCCGCAGGCGGCTGCACGATTGTTGTCAGCGTTACGGCAACCGCGCTCGGCGTCTACACCAACACTATCCCCGCAGGCGCGCTGGTGACCAACATGGGAAGTAACGCCAGCGCGGCGTCGGCCAACGTTACCGTGACCCCGGTGCCAACGATCACCAAATCGTTTTCACCACCGAACATGGCAAGCGGCGGAATCAGCACGCTGACGATCACGCTGACCAATCCGACCGCTGTGGCGATGACCGGCGCAACGTTTACCGACGACTTTCCGACCAGTCCGGGTGCGATGACTGTAGCGGCGCCGCTGACGGTAACCAATACTTGCAGCGCGGTTGGTGAGCTGCGTTACCCAGGCAACAACGCGCTCAACCCGGGTGATGCGGGTGTTCGGCTTCGCACCGGAACCATTCCCGCCAACGGCTCGTGCACGATCACGGTGGCTGTCACCGCGGCGGCCACCGGTGTTTACACCAACACGATTCCCGTCGGCGGACTGACTACGAGTGGCGGCAGCAACACTGTAGCCGCCACTGCCACCTTATCCGTAGGCTCGCCGGCGTTCACGGTGGCCAAGAGCGTGCTCCTGGTGTCCGACCCGGTCAATGGAACGACGTTGCCGAAGGCGATTCCGGGCGCCGTGGTTTCTTACTCGATTCTGGTGACCAACACCGGGCCTGGCAGAGCGGATAGCAACACCACGGTCATCGTCGACGCAATTCCCGTCAACACGCGGCTGTTCGTCGGAGATCTCGGCGGCGCTGGCTCTGGTCCGATCGCTTTCGTTAACGGCACACCCAGCAGCAGCCTGACGTACACGTTTACCAGCCTGGCCAACGGTGCAGACGATCTGTCGTTCTCCAACACCGGCTGCTCGCCGTTCACCAATTACACGCCAGTGCCCGACGTCGATGGTTTCGATGCCGCGGTCACCTGCATACGGATCAATCCAAAGGGCATGTTCGCTGCGGCCAGTGGCGGCAGCAATCCCAACTTCGAAGCGCGTTTTCGCGTGCGGGTGAACTGACGACTATCGAGGCCGTAGCACCCGTGGCGGGAAATACGGCTTCTTCAGCGCGCGCCCTTGTCCCAAAACAAAGCCGGTGCTGCGCGCCAGATTGAGTTGTTCTTCACGCTCGATGCCGGCCAGTACGAATGTTTCTCGCGTCAGGCCGAGTGCGTTGACTTCGCGCGACATCTCCTGCCAGGTTTCTTCGCGCGAGCTGATCGGCGCGAGCATCTTGGCGAAGTCGGGCGCGACGAAATCGATCGCCGCCATTTCCATGCTCGGCCTCGGCTCGGCAAACCGGTAGCCGACCGGTATCTGGTAGGAGCGCATCAGATCGACGAATTCGCGCACGCGATACGGCCAGCGCAAGCGCTCCATCGCGCCGCGTAGCAGCACCGACAGCCGGTGCGCGGTCATGCGATGCGTATCGAGCACGTTGGCGAAGGCTTCGAGCGATCGTTCGATCGAACCGAACGACACCGTGACGGCGACGCGCTCGACGCGCTCGTGTTCCA
>JBGSWX010000419.1:0-3288 GCA_041751695.1 Burkholderiaceae bacterium
TGTGGATACGGGTGGCGGCTTCCCTCGGGCGCGGGCGCAAGTCTCTGATATCCTGCGCGCACTAGCCGGCCGGCCTGGGCGCGTCCTGAAGGCGATCGGCGAGAACCGACTGGAGACGGACGCTGACGCCCCTTCGTGAGATCGTTTTCGACACCGAGCCCGACGCGCCGACGACCGCGATCACTTCGCCCGGCGCAACATCGAGATCAGCGCCGCGCAATACATCGACCGCCAATCCCCCTTCGCGATACGACTTTTCGACCGCGCGCGCACTGAGAACCGCCGCACCACTAGTCATAGCGCAGCGCCTCAGCGGGCTTGACGCGCGATGCGCGCCAGCTTGGGTACAACGTTGCGATCAATGACAGCACCATCGAGATCAGCGCGATCGGCACGATGTCGCCCGTACGCGGGTCCGAAGGCAACGAGCTGATGAAATAGATATCTTTCGGAATCAGCGTAAAGCCGGCGAGCCGCTCGATCGCAGGAAATATCGTGTCGAGATTGTTCGCGATCAGCAGTCCGCTGCCTACGCCGATCAGCGTGCCCAGAATGCCGATCAGTGCACCTTGCACCATGAATACCAGCATCACACTGCCCGGGCTGGCGCCGAGCGTGCGCAGGATGGCGATGTCGGGCTGCTTCTCGGTCACCGTCATCACCAAGGTGGACACGACGTTGATGACGGCCACCGCGATGATCAGCGCAAGAATGATGAACATCATCCGTTTTTCAATCTGCACGGCGGCAAACCAGCTGCGGTTCTGTCGCGTCCAGTCGCGCACCAACAAGCCTTGCTCGAGCGACTGCGCAAGCTGCACAGCCACTTCCGGTGCGCGCTGCATGTCGTTTAACTTGAGCCGCACACCCGTGGGCCCATCGACTCTAAACAGGCGCGCGGCGTCGCCGATGTGAATCAGCGCCAACGAGCTGTCGTATTCGAAATGGCCCGAGTCGAACGTGCTTAATACCGTGAACTGCTTCAGTCGCGGTACGACGCCGGCGGGAGTTACCTGCCCTTGCGGCGCAATCAGCGTGACTTTCTCGCCGAGCAGCACCCCCAGCGTGCGCGCCAGCTCGCCACCCAGGAGGATGCCAAACTCGCCGTCGACCAGCGCCGGCAGCGGCGCGCCGCGCAACTGCGTCGTGATCTCCGATATCGCCGGCTCCGCTGCCGGCTCGATCCCGCGCACGAGCACCCCGCGCACGCTGTCCCCGCGCGTCAACAGCGCCTGTGCATTGATGTACGGTGCGGCGCCGACCACGGCGGGATTGCGGCGAACGGTTTGCTCGACTGCGCGCCAATCCGGAATCGCTCCGTTGACGGCAAATACTTCGACGTGCGAGACGACCGAGAGCATGCGGTCGCGCACCTGCGTGACGAATCCATTCATCACCGACAGGACGATGATCAGCGTCATCACGCCGAGCGCGATGCCGATGATCGAGATGGCTGAAATGAACGAAATGAACCCGTTGCGCCGGCGCGCGCGGCGCCCAGCGCGCGTGTAGCGCAATCCAATTCGAAGTTCGTAGGGAAGGTTCAAGGGAATCAGAGAGTCAGGAAGTCAATCAAAGCGCGCGAATTGTAGCCAAGCCATCTTGGACGATGAATTCACACTTGCAGTTGCAATCGTAAAATCAGCGATGCACTTCACCCTGCTTGTGGCCGGCGCACTGCTGCCCGCCGAATTGGCCGTCGCCTTGAGTGCTTCGCTCGACACACCGCACCTGAAGGCCCGGCTCGCGCGCGCCGCACTTAGCAAACAAACCGAGCGTTTCGAGTCCTCGGGAGGCGGCAACGCACACTTGGACTGGCTGGCGCGCCAATTGTTCAGTCGAGCCGCGCCTGCACCGACGGCGCCTTATTCGTACGCGCATTTATCCGGTGCAAGCTCGCGTGCGTTTATCTGGCACGCTGATCCGGTACACATTGAAGTCGCGCGCGATCACTTGATCGCACAATCGCTGGGCGCAGATGGGCGCATGCACGAGGAAACGATCCAATTGATGTGCGTAGCGAACCAGCTGGCGTCCGACTCATCGTGCAAGTTCGTTTGCGCGGGTGATCGATGGTTTCTGCAATCGGAGCATGATTGGATGATCGACGCTGCACCTCTTGCGGCGGTGATCGAAGCGCCGGTGGCGCTGCCGGCCGGCATCGATGCCCAAATCTGGAACCGGCTACACAATGAGATACAGATGGCCTGGCACGCACATGCGTTAAATGAGACACGCGAGACCGATCGGTTGCCGACCATCAACGGCATCTGGCTGCACGGCGGAGGGCGATGGCAATCGCTTCCACCGATCGCATACACGCACGTGTTCTCCGATGACCCGGAGTGGCGAGGCGCCGCACAGGCGGCGGGCGCGAATGGTGCCCCGCTGAACGCGAACGTGGTCAATGGAGCGCTGCTGGTGATCGACGACGCGTGGCTACCGAAGCGGCGCGAAGACTGGGCGGGCTGGTTGGGCGCGATGACGGCGCTGGATCGACGCCTTGCATCCCACCAGGCCGATGCGATCGATCTGGTTTTTGCCGGCACCACCGTCTGCACGTTTGAATCTCGACCATCGGATCGATACAAGCCATGGCGGAAGCGCAGCATTGCCGAAGCGCTGACCGAATGACGACGCTGGCTGCCCGGGACTTCGACGGCGCAGTGGCGCGCCGCCTGAGCGCCGAAGGGGTACCGGCTGCGCTAGCGCGCGCACTGGCCGCGCGCGGCATCACCGGTGTGTCCGAAACACAGTTGATGTTCGACGGGTTGGTGGCCCCCGACCAGCTATCGCACGTACGCGACGCGGCAATTTTGCTGGCCGATTCGATCGAGGCCGGCGCGCGCTTGTTGATCGTGGCCGACTACGACTGCGATGGTGCGACCGCGTGCGCCGTGGGCATCCGCGGCCTGCGTGCAATGGGCGCGCACGTCGATTATCTGGTACCCAACCGCTTCGAATATGGCTACGGGCTGACGCCCGAAATCGTCGACCTCGCCGCACATCGAAACAACGGCGTGCAACCGGATCTACTGATAACAGTCGACAACGGAATCGCAAGCGTCGAAGGAGTGGCGCGCGCGAACGAGCTCGGCATCTCGGTGCTCGTCACCGACCATCACTTGCCGGGCGACGTGTTGCCGGCGGCTGCTTGCATCGTCAACCCGAACCAGCGCGGCTGCGGATTTCCCAGCAAGCATCTGGCCGGCGTCGGCGTGATGTTCTACGTGCTGCTCGCACTGCGCGCCGAGCTGCGCGCGCGCGGACGGTTCGACGCGGCAACGC
>JBGSWX010000420.1:0-6533 GCA_041751695.1 Burkholderiaceae bacterium
CAAATCGCGCCTGGCCGGAGACTGGTGCGCGGCGTCCAATGGGTGCGCAATGTTCGGCGCGCGGCCCGGAGACGCGCGCGTTGCCTATGCGCTGCTCGCGCGCGTGTTGCGCGGGCTGATCGAGCGCTGGGGCGCACCGAAGGAGCCGTGGATCGTCGCCGAACTCGCGCGTTTGTTGCCGGAGCTTGGCGTCGCACCGGGGACGAAGTTTCAGGCGCTGCAAATGCAGCAGGCGGTTGCAAAGACGATCGCCGCGATGGTGGAGTCCGGTGCGGCCGGTCTCGTCATCGACGACGCGCAGTTTGCCGACGATGCATCGCTCGAGGTCTTGCTGCGCTTGATGACTCAAGACACCGGCCGGCGCTTGCCGTGGCTCATCACAGTGCGCGCGAGCGAGATTCCGGCGCAGCTGATCGAATGGAAGGCGAAGCTCGACGTCACCGCGCTCGCCCAAATTCATCTCGGTCCGCTCGATGACAACGCCGTCAGAGTTCTGCTCGAATCGCTCGCGATTCCTGACTTCGACGTCGACGCTTGGGTCGCGCCGATGGCGCGCCATACCGGCGGCAACCCGATGTTCATTCTCGAAACGCTGTTGGCGATGCTCGCCAGCGGTGGCGCGACGCTCGATGCCAGCCGCTTGAAACTGCCGGCGCCCGCGCACATCGGGCAGCTGATCGAGCGCCGGCTCGATCAACTCAGTGCTCCCGGGCTGCGACTTGCGCGCGTCGCCGCATTGGCCGGTCAGGACTTCAGCGTCGAGTTAGCGGCCACCGTGCTCGGCCAGCACGCGCTCGACATCGCCGACGCCTGGCGCGAGCTCGAAGCGGCGCAAGTCATTCGCAACAACGCCTTCGCGCATGTCCTGATCTACGAAGCGACGTTGCGCACCGTGCCGCAGGCGATCGCGCGCGTTCTGCACAAGGACATCGCCGAATTCCTTGAGGCGCGCGGGGCGCAGCAGGCGCGCATCGCCGGTCACTACTACGAAGCCGGGCAATGGAGCAAGGCCGGCGTTCAGTTCAAGGCGGCGGCCGATCGCGCAAGGAGCACCGCGTGGGGAGCGAACGCGGCCGATCTGTATCGGCGTGCCGCAGACAGTTTCGAGAAGGCCGGGCAGCGCACCGACCGCATCGACGCGATGCGAATGCAGGCAACGTGCATGCAGTTCATGAAGCGCTTCACCGAATATGCGGCTTTGGCACAGGAAATGACGGCAATTGCGGTCACGCCGCAGGAACGGCTGTGGTCGCTCGATGCTTTGGCGAAGAGCCGGTTTGAGATCGCGCACGACGACGAGTCGATACGGCTGGTGCGCGAGGGGCGATTGCTCGCGCACGAGTTAAGGGACGCGCTCCTTGAAGTGAATCTCGCCGAGTGGGAAGCATTGGCTCTGAGCTTTCATGGGCGGCAGCAGGAAGCACTCGAAGTCGGCAAGACAATGCTCGCCTTCATCAAGGCCAATCCGCAGGATGAAAACATCGCGTTGCGCAAGCGTCAGTATGCGTATCTGCTCGAGATGGACAACCAGTTCGAGCAGGCGCTCGCAATGCTGCACGACGCAGACGGACGCGCACGGACCGATGGTGATCTCGGACTGGTCAGCGAAATCCAGGTCATTCGCGGCGCGTGCCTCTACAACCTGGGCCAGGTCGACGCCGCGATCGATGAATACCAGTCGGCGCGCCGCCTGCAGATCGAAGGCGCTGGAGCAACGCAGGGATGGACCACGTACGACGTGATGCTCGGGCGATATTTGCACGAGGCCGGCCGCTATCGCGAGGCGCATCAGATGCTCGCCAGCGCCCTTGAAAGTCACGGCCCGAGCGATGACTGGTTCGTTGCCCAATGCGGGGCGACGCTCGCGCAATGTTTCATCACGCTGGGCCAGACCGCACGCGCGCAGCGCTTGCTCGGCGACGCACGTCCGAGCGATGCGATGGCGCGTGCCGTGTGGCTACATGCCAAAGTGCGCCTGGCCCGCGTTGAAGGCAAACCAACGCGTGCGCTGCTCGATGAACTTGCGGAGCATGTCGTCGCAAGCCCGCGCTCCGAACGTCTGGTGTGGCAAGTGCAGATCGAACTTGCGCGCGAACTCGATGCTGGTGAGGCCGTTGCTTTAGCGCAGCAGGTCGCCGAGCAGAGCCTGGCGAAGCGAACCTATTCCGCGCATCTGCCCGCTAAGGCGATGCTGGTCGATGCGTTACGCCGCGCGGGTCGGCGTGAGGAATCTGCACGTACCGCGCGCGAATTGATCGACGACCTCGTAACGCATGCGTCGATCGGGTTGTACCCGGCCGAATACTGGTGGCTCATCTTCCAGGCATTCGATGCCGCAGGCGATAAGACAGCGGCTCTCGTTGCGTTGCGCCGCGGCGTCGATTGGATCGGCGCGACCGCGCAAGACCACGTTGCGGATGAGTTCAAGGACAGCTTCCTCGATCGCAATCCGGTCAATCGCACTCTGCTAACAACCGTCAGCCGGACGCGGCCTTGAAAAGGAAGAATTAAGAACGCAATGTCGCGAACGTCTGCATTCGACCAATACGGCGGGCGCACAGAAGAATGCACCGAGCACGGCCGCAAGCAACTGCGTCCGGGAAAGTTGAGTCGTCATGCAAGGCCCCTGAGAACGCGGGCGTTTACTGCGGGTTATCGCAGGTGCCGACCTTCTTGCCGGAAAGCTTTATCGTCATGTTCATGCCCTCGGCCGTGGCTTTGATCGCGCCCGTGTAGGAGTCCGTGCCTTCGAAGGTTATCTCGCCCGAGCCCTGCATCGGCATTTGCCCGCTGCACCGCATCGTCCAAGTCGCCTTGCTGCCGACCAACTTGTAGTCCGAAGCAACGCAGGACTTGTCGCCGCCCGGCGGAGGCTTCGTCCACGTCTTCGCCGTGCAAACCTTCATGGTCTGCGCGGGCATCTGCATCGGCATGCCCGCCATCGCCATCTGGGAAGTCGTTTCCCATAAGACGCCAGGCGGGTCGGCCGCGCGAGCCGGCGAAAGCCCTAGGAGAACCAGCGAAGCGGCCGCGGCAAGGCGGCCCGTCGATGCCGTGATCATGAGTTCACCCTTCTTGGTTGATATGTGAACCGAGGTGCGCGTGGTATGCGCTTGAAGCGGGAGGCTGTCAAGAACGACGCGCGGTTTTCCAGTTCACGACAGTCTGCAACGCGCGCGCAGCTCCGCATAACACTTACGTAACGCTGCCTCGCCTACGTTCCGTCAACGCATAGGAGAGAGTCATGACCCACACACTCAGTCAGCACTTACGCAATGGCGCTTCGATCTTGCTGGTGCTGTTGTTCCTGGCACCGGCGGCGCATGCGCAGCAAACGTTCGAACCCTGGGCGTTTCTGAAGGACGCGAAATTCAAGCCGTTGTACATCAAAGCGCTCGGGCCAAAGTCCAAGACACCTTGGCTCGCCAAGATGGACGGGCCCGCGCCGACGCCGCGCAAAGTCACGGTCGACGGCACCGAGTACGTGCTGACCGCGTTTTGCAAAAACCGCGACTGCGGCGACAACAGCGCGGTGCTGTTGTACTCGGCGCCCAAAGGAGCCGTGTACGGAACGATCTACGAGAAGGGCAAGACAACGCTGATCGGCGATCCGCCGCCCGCGGTGGCGGCCGAGCTGCCGAAATTGTGGAAGCTCGAGTGGCGTTCGCAGCCGCAATAACGTTTCGATACACCGATTCAACCAACCGGAGAGTGCCATGTCCACACCGATTCCCGGAGCCGCCCACCCGCGCCCCACACAACCCGGAGGCTCACCGATGAAAGCCCTGCTGTTCTTCGACTCGATGATCACGCCCAAAATCATCACGTTCGTCTACTGGCTGCTGCTGCTCGCAGCCGTGATCGGTGGCCTTGGCTCGATGTTCGCCTTTGGCCGCATGAGCTTCAGCAGTTTCGCGACCGGCCTGCTGATCATCGTCGGCGGCGCGCTCGCCGCGCGCATCTGGTGCGAGCTACTGATCGTGCTGTTCAAGATCAACGAAAACACGCACACGATGGCGCACCGGCCACAACGGGAGCAATCATGACCGCAAGAGGAAAACACGTGTTGTGCCGTGTGACGGTCGCCATCGTGACCACCCTGCTTGCCGCATGCGACGGCGGACCCAGCGAAGCAGAGTACTTGGCGGCGTGCCTGAAAGAAGGCGAGACGGGCGCCGGCAAAGCAGTACGTAGGGAAGTGGGCGTCAACAGCGAGGCGCAGTGCAAGTGTGCCGCGACAGAAGTAAGTTCTTCGCTTTCGGCGGACGCTCGACGCTCAATGATTTTGAACATGCAGGGCAAGAAGGAGGAGTCAAAAGCGATCATCTCCAAGATGAATGAAGCCGAGAAGATGGCCTCCATGAATGCCGGGCTTGAAATGATCAAGAAATGTGGCGGCCCTTAAAAACGGAGAGAGGCATGAACTTTCAGGAATACCTCAAATACCAATCATTGGCTCAAGTGAAAAGGCTCCGCGATGAATGACGACAACGACATGCCGCTCCACGAACAGGTCTACCGCATTGTGGTTGAAGGGCAGGAGGCCGAGCAGCGGCGCGCTAATGCGTGGCGCCCCGGCACGAATTTCGGCCGCAGCAGTTTTGCGCAATATGGCGCCCTGATCGGCGGAGTCATTGCTGCCTTTTCAGTTCGTTCCGAAGGAGTTTTGGAACTCATCCTTCACCCGCTTACGGGCGTGCTGATCGGCGGCACCTGCGGCTCGCTTTTCGGTCGCGCCTTGCGTCTTGTGTTTGTAACTCTGCCGATGACAGCCATCGGCGCCTTCAATAGAGACCGTAGCAAATAAGCCGAATTCCGGCCGAAGGGGGATCATCATGAAAGGAAACGAAACGTTCATTTGCATCGCACTTGTCTTAGCCACAGGCGGTTGCGCCGATGTCACCGGTCCGCTTGCCCGCACGGTTACTGCAGCCACGACACCCGCTGTGCTGTCGGAGAACTTCGAATCACCCAAGACCACCAACTACACGGTCTATCGCGCCGGACAGACTCTCACGACCAGCACGAATACGTGGGTCGTGGAGTCGGGGAGTATCGACGTATTCAATGCCCAAGTGCGGCGCGAAGCCGTGCCTTTTGATGGTATTCAAGCAGTCGATCTTGCCGGTTCGCCGGGCGCGGGAGTCATGTCCACCAGCTTCGCGACGGCGCCGGGCCAGAGGTACAACATCAAGTTTTACTACGCGCGCAACAACGGCCTAGGCTCCAACGCGGGCCGAGCCAATGTCGCGGTGTTGGGTGCGTCACCGCTGTTGCAGGCGGAGCTCCTTCATCAGGCGCCGCGTCAGTTCAACCAAAACGTTGCATTCAACGGCACGTTTGTGGCCGACGGCGCCAGGGCGACGTTGCGCTTCACGTCCCTCACCGGCGGTAGCTACGGCATCACGATCGACGGAATCACGATCCGGCCGCTGTCGGCGCCGCAATAAGCCTCCGTCGCATTCCTTCGCCGATCTACTTGAGGCATCCAATACAGAAAGCAGAAAGGAAGGCATCCGATGAAACTGAACACTTTGCTTGCAAGCGCACCGATGATGTTGTTCTGCGTGTCCGTGCTCGGCGCGCCAGCGAAGCTTTCACCCGCTGACGAGGCCGCCGCGTTCAAGGCGGCCGGCTTCAAGCTCAAGGGCAAGCAATGGCGCGCCTGCGACGGCGATCCTTCCGCCTCCTCCACGCCTGGGGCGGTCGGGGAAGTGCGCGACGTTAATGGTGACGGCCTCCCCGAGGTTGTCCTCACCGAAGGCGGCACCTTTTGCTATGGAAATACCGGCGAAGGCTACGTCCTCGTCAGCAAACAAGCTAACGGCAGTTGGAAGGTCATTACCCGCGGCACGGGCATCGTCACTTTCCTGAACACCAAGGGGGCCGGCGGCTGGCCGGACATTGAGATCGGCGGACCGGGTTTCTGCTTTCCAGTTCAGCGCTGGAACGGCAAGGAATATGTGTTGCAACGGCATCAATATGAGGGAAAGGCCTGCCGCCGCAAATAGCCAGCTAATTTGCAAACATGCCGCCTAGCAGGCGCTCAACCTCGCTCCCTTCGGTCGCTGGACGCTGCGCGATAATGCCGCGCAGCGCCGGTTAGCGCGAAACAGACACAGGTCGCTTATCGCGGAGGCGACAAGCGGGTCGCCGTCTTGAAGAAAGGAGCACCGTACGGGGTGACCGACCTCTTTGTTTTCGACGTCGACGGTGGCCGCCTCATCGCGCTATCCAATCACGATTGCAAGATGATTCGCGCGCGCGCTGCTGCGCGGTGAGCACTGCTCAGATGACCCGATTTTCGTCGTTGATGCGACAGCTGTTCAAGTCCTAGGCCGATTCAGGGTGAGTAGTTCAGGAGGTGTGATGACCAAGAAGACTTGTCTTCAAAAGACTTTCGTTGCTGCGCTGTTGTTCGGCGTTGTATTGACACCGTACTCAGCGAACGCGCAGACACCGCAGCAGATGGAGTACGAGCGTCAGCAGCGTGAGTACCGGCAGCAGCAGGAGCAGCAACGCCAGGAGCAGCA
>JBGSWX010000421.1:0-2907 GCA_041751695.1 Burkholderiaceae bacterium
CGATTCAAAGCCCGAGACGATGCCGAAGAGTTCCGCGTCGTTCGGCGCGTACGGCGGCGGCTCTCCGCGTACGCAAGCGAGAAGCTGGCGCTGATTGACTAGATCGACATAGCGGCGCAGCGGCGACGTGCACCATGCGTAACGCGCGACGCCGATGCCATCGTGCGGCGCCGGCGCCGTTCCCATTTTTACGCGCCCGAGCGTTTGCGAGCGGTAGATCCCCGCCAATCGCCGCTCGGCAAGCAAGGCGCCCCAGGTGCTGTTGGCAAAGATCATCAGCTCGGCGACGATCAGGTCAAGTGGAGAGCCACGGCGGCGCTGACGAACCATCACGCGCGAGTCTTCACCCACGCCTTCGAGCTCGAACGAGTAGTCGACGCGACCCATCGGCTCGGGGCGGCCGCGCAACTGCTCACGACCTGCCAGAAGCTTGCGCGCGACATGCCACAGAAGGCTCAACTGCTCTGCAAACGGAGCGTTGAATTTGCCGTCGGCGATGGCGGATTCGCTCACTACATCATCCAGCCGATCGTGGCGCAGATTGCTTTCGATGTGCAGCCGCTCCAGTTTCGACTCCGTCGCGACAATGTCGAATGTGTGCGGATCGACGTCCGCATACAGCGACAACACCGGCGCCTCGCATCCTTCCCGCAGCGAGAACGCGTCGATCCAAGGGTCCGGCAACATCGTGTATTTCAGGCCCGGCGCATAGACGGTCGACATGCGCGAGCGGGCGACGGCATCGAGCGCATGGCCGGGCGGCATCGCAATTGCCGGCGCCGCGATGTGAATACCGACGCGTACGTGACCGCCGAGCGGCTGCACCGAGAACGCATCGTCGATCTCGGTCGTCGCCGAATCGTCGATCGAGAACGCGCGTGCTTGTGCCAGCGGCAGATCGCTCCAAGCATCGGGCGCCGGCAAATCCGCGGCGAAGCCGGTCCCGCGTGGAAAGTGTTGCGCCAGAAAACTATCGACGTGCCATCGATACGGCGACGCGATTGCGTGACGCGCCAGCAGCAACCGCAGCGGCGCCATGTGCAATTCGTTTGCTGCCTGCTCGAGCGCCTTGAACTCTATCGAGTTGCGATCGGGGCTGAGCAGCAACGCAATCGCATGCTGGGCGATGGCCTCGGGCGCACGACCCGACTTCAACTCGTCAACGTACTGTTGTTTCAACGCTTCCTGCTTGCGCTTGCGCTCGACGGAGGCAAGCGCGGCCTTCAGCGTCTCCGCCGGGGCAGGCCGATAGCGGCCGCGCCCTTTACGATAGAAGTAAACCGGTGCGCCGTGCAGGCGGAACAGCAGCGCGGCCACTTGCTCGGCGCTCGGCTCGGCACCGAAGTACTCACGCGCCAGCTCGACAAACCCGAACTCTTCCTGCGGTGCCGCTTCCCACAAAAAGTCGAGATCGATCGCTTCGGCGTGCGCCTGCGCGCGCTCGATCAACTGCGCGGGCGACGGCTCGGAAAAGCGCAGCAGCACATGCGACGCCTTGACTTTGACGCGCTTGCCGCTAGGCAGCTCGACCTGGTGCGACGTGCCCGCATTGGCCATCTCGATGCCCGCTTTGAACGCACCGTCGTCGTCGAACAGCAGATGCGTGCTCACTGCAAACTCACGCGCGGTGCAAGAAGAAACTTCAAACCGTCAGTCCGCCGGACACCTCGATCACGGCACCGTTGATATAAGAAGCTTCGTCAGAAGCCAGAAACGCGTAAACATTGGCGATGTCTTCGGGCGTTCCCAGGCGCCGCAACGGGACTCTCTGCTTCAATTGCTCGAGCACCTTCTCGGGAATCGTGTCCAGAATGTGGGTAGCGACGAAACCGGGGGCGACCGCGTTGCAGCGAATTCCCTTCGGCCCGAGCTCGCGCGCCCATGTTTTGACAAAGCCGATCACGCCGAATTTGCTGGCCGCGTAATTGGTTTGCCCAAAGTTGCCGTAGATGCCCACCACGCTCGACGCGTTGAGAATCACACCGCTGCCCTGCTGAATCATCGTGTCGATCACCGCCTGCGCACAGTTGTAGGTCCCTTTCAGATTGACGGCGATCACGCGATCAAACTGATCGTCGGTCATTTTCTGCAGCCGCGCGTCCAGCGTAATGCCGGCGTTGTTCACGAGGACATCGATGCGGCCATGACGCTGCTTGATCTCGCTCACCATCGCGTCGATCTGCGCGCGCACCGTGACGTCGACCACCATCGCACTGATCGCGCCGCGGCCCGACAGCGATGTCACAGCTGCGTCCAACGATGCCTTGCCGATGTCGCAGGCAACGACGGTTGCCCCTTCATCGAGAAACTTGCGTGCGGTGGCCAGACCGATACCCTGCGCCGCACCGGTAATGATCGCCACCTTGCTCTGCAACCGCTGGTTCACTGACACTCCTTATTTATTCAATTAAGCGATGCCGCAGAAGGCAAGCACTTCGTCAACGTACTGCGCGAAATCCGACAACTCGTGATTGCTGCCTTCGATCACGCGCTGCCTTGCGCCCTGGTACTTCGCCACCATGAACCGATAATCGATCACCGCGTCGCTGGTGGCGGCCAGCAGGAAGTAGCGTTCCGGGCACGTCACCGGTGCCTCGAGTGCGCGCAGGTGATCGATGTATTCAGGCCGGAAATCGATCTCGTCGTCGCTGAAAAAAACCGGCTGCCGGCCGATGTGCGCTTGCAGATCGCGCGCGGGGTCGATCGCCGGATTCAGCAGCACCGCGCGGCAGCCGAGCTTTTCGGCGACCCACGTTGCGTAGTACCCGCCGAGCGACGATCCGATCAGCGCAACGCGCTCGGGCGCCTCGGCCTTGGCGGCATACAGCGCCAGTTGCGATGCGATGCGCGGCGACGCCGGCAAGGCCGGGCACACATACTGATCGGCCAGGCCGCGCTGCTGCAGGC
>JBGSWX010000422.1:0-10054 GCA_041751695.1 Burkholderiaceae bacterium
CAGTTTCCAGAACATTTTGACGTCATCGTGGTGGGCGGCGGCCACGCCGGGACCGAGGCCGCGCTGGCGGCCGCGCGCATGGGCAGCGCGACGCTGTTGCTGACGCATAGCCTCGAAACGCTGGGCCAGATGTCGTGCAACCCATCGATCGGCGGCATCGGCAAGGGCCATCTGGTCAAGGAAATCGACGCCCTCGGCGGCGCGATGGCGGTGGCCACCGACGAGGCCGGGATTCAGTTTCGAATCTTGAATCGCTCGAAAGGGCCGGCGGTGCGCGCCACGCGCGCCCAGGCCGATCGGGTGCTGTATCGCAAGGCGATCCGCGGCCGGCTCGAGAATCAACCCAATCTGTCGCTGTTCCAACAGCCGGTCGACGATCTTCTGCTCGACGGTGAGCGGGTGGTGGGCGCGGTGACGCAGTCAGGCATCCGGTTTTATGGCTCGACGGTGGTGTTGACCGCCGGCACTTTCCTGAACGGCCTGATCCACATCGGTCTGAAAAATTACGCCGCCGGGCGCGCGGGTGACCCGGCGGCGCTCTCGCTGGCGGCACGCCTGAAGGAGATGAAGCTGCCGCAGGGCCGCTTGAAGACGGGCACGCCGCCCCGCATCGACGGCCGGTCGATCGACTTTGGCGCGTGCGAGCGGCAGCTCGGCGAATCCGATCCGGTACCGGTGTTTTCGTTTCTCGGCAGCCCCGAGCAGCATCCGGCGCAAGTGCCGTGCTGGATCACGCACACCAATGCGCAGACGCACGAGGTGATTCGCGCCAACCTCGACCGCTCGCCGATGTACTCGGGCGTGATCGAAGGCGCCGGGCCGCGCTATTGCCCGTCGATCGAAGACAAGATTCACCGCTTTGCCGGCAAGGCAAGCCATCAGATTTTTCTCGAGCCCGAGGGCCTGAGCACGCACGAGGTTTATCCGAACGGCATTTCGACGTCGCTGCCGTTCGACGTGCAGTTGCAGGTCGTGCGCTCGATCGACGGCCTTGCCCGCGCGCACATCGTGCGCCCCGGCTATGCGATCGAATACGACTACTACGATCCGCGCTCGCTGAAGAGCTCGCTCGAAACCAAATCGGTCCGCGGGTTGTTCTTCGCCGGCCAGATCAATGGCACGACCGGCTATGAAGAGGCCGCTGCGCAAGGGTTGCTGGCGGGAGTCAACGCGGCGCTGCAAGCGAGTGGCCGCGAGCCGTGGTGCCCGGCGCGCAACGCGGCGTATTTGGGCGTGCTGGTCGACGACCTGATCACGCGCGGCGTCAGCGAACCATACCGAATGTTCACCAGCCGCGCCGAGTATCGGCTGTCATTGCGCGAGGACAACGCCGACGCTCGCTTGACCGAGATCGGCCGCAAACTGGGTTGCGTCGACGATTTGCGGTGGAATGCCCATTGCCGCAAGCGCGACGCCGTGGCTCGTGAAATCGAGCGTCTCAACTCGACGTGGGTGAATCCTCGCTTACTTGGGAAATCAGAGTCTGAGCGAGTCTTAGGTGCTTCGATTGAGAAAGAGTACACGCTCACTGACATTCTGCGACGGCCCGAAGTAAGCTACGGTCGGCTTGCCAGCTTGCGAACCGTCGACGGCGCCGAGCTCGGCGGACCGGCCGTAACCGACGCTGCGGTGGCTGAGCAGGTCGAGATTTCGGTCAAGTACGCCGGCTACATCGCGCGTCAGCAAAACGAGGTGGTGCGCATGGAGTCGCACGAGACGACCCGAATCCCGGTCGCTCTGGACTACGACCAGGTGCGTGGTCTTTCAATCGAGGTGCGGCAGAAGCTCGCCGCGCAGCGGCCCGAAACGGTCGGGCAGGCGTCGCGCACGTCGGGCATCACGCCGGCCGCCATTTCGCTGTTGCTCGTGCATTTGAAACGCGTGGCCAAGAGCGGCAGCGAAGGCCGCCTTGCGGCCTGATTGCCGAGCGATTTGCTTACCGGCACCTCGGCGCCGCTGCACGCTGCCGCGATTGCGAGCGCTGCTGCTCAATTCGGACTTCAGTTGAGCGAATCGCAATCAAGCCTGTTGGTCCGGTACGCAGACCTGCTGCTGCGGTGGAGTTCGGTGCACAACCTGACCGCCATCGAATCACCTGCTCAGGTGCTGACTCACCATCTGCTCGATTCATTGGCGATCGTCCCGCAGATTCAGCGCATCTGTGGTGAACGCCCGATGCGAGTGCTCGACGTTGGCGCCGGCGGTGGGCTGCCGGGCATTCCGCTGGCGATCGCCGCGGCGGACCTGCACGTGACGCTGATCGACAAGGTCCAAAAGAAAGTCGCGTTTTTGACGCAGGCCAGGGTAGAACTCGCACTGAACAATGTCGACTGCATTCATGCGAGAGTCGAGACTCTGCAGCCTGAGCCGCCGTTCGACATGATCATTGCGCGCGCGTTTGCGTCGCTCGCAGACTTCGTGCGCTTGACGCGGCACCTGCTGGCCGCGCGCGGCTGGTGGTGCGCCATGAAAGGCGCCTTGCCGACCGCCGAGCTCGACGCGCTCGAGTTGTCCGCACCGGATGTTCGTGTGATCGACGCCATCCGGTTGCACGTGCCGAATCTGAAGGCCGAGCGGCATCTGATCTTGATGCAGTTCGCCCACGCCTAATGGCGCGCATCTTTTGCGTCGCGAATCAGAAGGGCGGCGTCGGCAAAACCACGACTGCCGTGAATCTCGCCGCGGGAATAGCGGCGCACGGCCAACGCGTGCTGCTGGTCGATCTCGATCCGCAGGGCAACGCCACGATGGGCAGCGGCATCGACAAGCGATCGCTCGCCGTCAGCGTGTATCAGGTGCTGCTCGGCATGGCCGAAGTGTCGAGCGCGCGTCAGCACGCCGAACACGGTGGCTACGACTTGCTCGGTGCGAATCGCGAGCTGGCGGGCGCCGAGATCGAGCTCGTCAATCTGGCGCAGCGCGAGACCCGGCTGAAAGGGGCTCTCAACATGGTCAGCGACCAGTACGAGTTCATCCTGATCGATTGCCCGCCGTCGCTATCGCTGCTGACGCTCAACGGTTTGTGTGCCGCGCACGGCGTCATTATTCCGATGCAGTGCGAATACTTTGCGCTCGAAGGACTGGCCGATCTGGTCAACACCATTCAGAGAGTTGCCGGCCACCTGAATCCCGATTTGCGCATCATCGGTTTGCTGCGCGTGATGTTCGATCCGCGCACGACGTTGCAGCAGCAAGTGTCCGAGGACCTGGTCGCGAAGTTCGGCGACAAGGTGTTCGACACGATCATTCCACGCAACGTTCGGCTTGCAGAAGCGCCCAGCCACGGGCTGCCGGGGGTTGCATACGATCGCGCGTCCAAGGGGGCACAGGCGTACATCGCCTTTGGCGCCGAGATGATCGAGCGCGTGAGGGCTCTCTGACACATGCTCGATATCGCATCGATTCCGGCGTCGCTGCGCGAGACACGCGATGCGCTTGCATCACGCATCGAAAGTGCCGCGCTGTCGTTCGCGCAGCCGCGCGAGCAAAGCTTCTACGACGGCTGGCTGCTGCGCTACTCGCCCGGAAAAGCCAGGCGCGCGCGATCGGTCAACACGATCGGGCCGGGCGTCCTGCCACTCTCCAAAAAACTTGAGCACTGCGCCGAGTTTTATCGGCAGCGAAGCGTGCCGTTGATATTTCGTGTCACGCCGTTCTCGCAACCGCACGGCCTCGATGCGGCTCTTGCAACTGACGGCTTCATGGCCGTCGGAGACACGCGCGTGATGCAGCTTGCGGTCTCGGAAGCGGCAACGCTCGCTGCGTCGGAGGCACAAGCGCGTTGCCTCGACGTCGAGCAGTTCGCGCACTGCTTCGCAGCATTGCACGGCCTGGACGCAGCCAAGACCGCCGCCGAGCGTGAGCGTTACGCCCAGTCCGCGATCGGCGGTGCGTACGTCGGCGTGTTCGATGGCGCCGATCCGATAGCGTGCGGCACGGTTGCCATCGACGGCGCACTCGCCGGCATTTTCGGCATGGTGACCGCCGAATCTCATCGCGGCCGTGGGGTAGCGACTGCGATAGTCGCCGAGTTGCTGCGCCGCGCACGCGCCGGCGGTGCGCGCATCGCTTACCTGCAGGTTGACGTGACCAACACTCCGGCGCGCCGCGCGTATTCGAAGTTTGGCTTTGAGGACTGCTATGCATACTGGTATCGCGCGCGATCCGAGACGGAAGGCAACCCATGAAGCGGCATAAAGGTCTCGGACGCGGTCTCGACGCGCTGCTGGGCGACGACAGTGCGACGGCATCGGTTTCGACGGCGACGTTGCCGTTGACGCAGCTGCGGCCTGGCAAGTATCAGCCGCGCACCAAGATGAATACCGAATCGCTGCGCGAGCTGGCCGAGTCGATCAAGGCGCAGGGAGTCATTCAGCCGATTCTGGTGCGAAGGGTTGAAAGCAACGAGGGTGACGCCTACGAAATCATCGCGGGCGAACGTCGCGTGCGCGCCGCGGCGCTGGCCGGGCTGAGCGACGTGCCGGTCATCATCAGGCAGGTGCCGGACAACGCGGCGCTGGCAATAGCACTAATCGAAAACATCCAGCGCGAAGATTTGAATCCGCTCGAGGAGGCGCAAGGCGTTGCGCGGCTGATACGGGAATTCGGTTTCACGCACGAACAGGCCGCCCACGCCATCGGTCGCTCACGCAGCGCGACCACCAATTTGCTGCGACTGATCAATCTGGCGGCTCCGGTGCAGCAGATGGTGTTGGACGGGCAGCTCGACATGGGTCATGCGCGTGCGCTGCTGACGCTGGGCGCAGCTCAACAGATACAGCTCGCCAACCGGATTGCAACCGGGCAACTATCGGTACGCGCCGCCGAAGCGTTGGTGACGCGCACAGGCGTGGCCAAAGCGCGCAAGGCGTCGAAGAAAACGCGCAGTCGCGACATGGTTCGCTTGGAAGACGAGCTGGCCGATTCGCTCGGCGCCACCGTGCGCCTGCAAGCAGACGCGCGCGGTAAGGGGTCGGTGACGATTCAATTTTCCAGCCTGGATCAGCTTGACGGGATCGTTGCGAAACTTCGGCGTTGATTCGACATCAACGCCACGAGCGCTTTGACCCGTCCTCCGGCGGCGCAGTAGAATGCGCAGCTTTTTTTATTTACGACTTGCGTTAATTCCCGTCTCATTAACCTATGTCTTTCGCGCTGAGCCAGCCGATTCGAACGGTGCTCAGGTGGCAGCTTCTCGCCACCGCGTTGGCCATCGTCGTACTCGGTTGGATTGCCGGTACGCATGGCGCCATCTCCGCGGCGCTTGGCGGGGCGATCAGCATCACGGCGGGTTTGGCGGCGGCGTGGTTTGCGTTGCGCAAGCCCGCAGGCGATCCGGCGACGGCAGTGACGAGCGCGTTGATCGCAGAAGGCTTGAAAGTTTTTTTGATCGTCGCCGGCTTGGCGGCGGTTTTCATTCTTTACAAGAGTGTGGTGGCCTTCGGCTTCATCGCGACGTTTGCGATTACGACGGTCTTGTTCTCGATGGCCCTTTTTGTCAGAGAAACCTAGCGCCGTGGCAACCGAAGGGCAGCTGACACCGACTTCCTACATTTCCCACCATCTGACGTTTAACAAGTCGGGTGAAGGGTTTTGGGCGTTTCATTGGGACACGATCGTGGTGTCGGTCGTGCTCGGCGTGCTGATGCTGGGGTTTTTGCGCTGGGTCGTCAGCGGCGCAACCTCGGGCGTGCCGGGCAAGCGTCAGGCGTTCGTCGAATTGGTGATCGATTTTGTCGATGACCAGGTCAAGGGCATCTACCACGGGGACTCGCATCGATTCGTTGCCGCGACTGCGCTGACCGTGTTCCTGTGGGTGTTGTTGATGAACGCGATGGATTTTCTGCCGGTCGACATCGTGGCGTTGTTCCACCATCACGTGTTGGGCCAGGAGAGCTTCCGCAACGTACCGACGGCGGATGTGAATACGACGTTTGCGCTGGCGCTGTCGGTGTGGCTGCTGATGATCTACTACTCGATCGCCGTCAAAGGTCTCGGCGGCTGGATCTTCGAGTTGTTCTGCACGCCGTTCGGCAAGAATCCTTTGCTGTGGATACCCAACCTTTTGTTTAACCTGGTCGAGCTGATATCGCGACCGCTGTCGCATTCGCTGCGGTTGTTCGGCAACATGTATGCGGGCGAGATCATCTTCCTGCTGCTGTGGACGATGGCAGGGGCCGGGCTGATCGGCACCGTGGCGAGCGTCGTGCTTGCGCTCGGCTGGTCGATCTTCCACATCTTGATCGTCGCGTTGCAGGCCTACATCTTCATGATGTTGACGGTGGTCTACATCGCGATTGCGCACGAACATCACTGAGATTTTCAACAAAGCGAACAAAGGGCGAACACTATGGAAAAGCTTCAACTGCTGGCGATGGTCCAGGCGTACACCAGCATCGGCATCGGTCTGATGATCGGCCTCGGCGCTTTGGGCGCGTGCGTCGGCGTCGGCATCATGTGCAGCCGGTTTCTAGAAGGCGCCGCACGTCAGCCGGAATTGATGCCGCAGCTGCAGGCCAAGGTGTTCTTATTGCTTGGCCTGATCGACGCGTCGTTCATCATCGGTGTTGGCCTGGCAATGTTTTTCGCATTCGCCAATCCATTGTTGACGGTGCTCAACTAGCCTTACGTCGAACGATGGATCTCAACTTCACCCTGGTTGCTCAGGCGCTCACGTTCGCGCTGTTTATCTGGTTCTGCGTTAAGTTCGTGTGGCCGCCGATCACGCGCGCCATCGACGAGCGGCAGAAAAAGATCATCGCCGGGCTGGCCGACGCTGAAACTGCGCGCGTCACGCTCGAAAACGCGTCAAAGCAAGCCGATCTATCGGTCGGAGAGGCACGACAGCGGTCGTCGCAGATCATCCTGCAGGCCGAGCAGCGCGCGGCGCAGATGATCGAGGAAGCCAAGAGCACGGCGCGCAGCGAAGGTGCGCGAGAGAAGGCCGCCGCGCAGGCCGACATCGAGCAACAGATGGCGAGCGCGAAGGATCAACTGCGCGAACAAGTCGCGCTGCTCGCGGTTGCCGGCGCCGAGAAGATTTTGCAGAAAGAGGTCGACGCACAAGCGCATTCGGCCTTGTTGAAGCAGTTGCGCGAGCAATTGCGCTAGGCGCCGCAGGCATGGCTGAGAACCTGACAATCGCGCGCCCCTATGCCGAAGCCGTTTTCTCATCGGCCGACGCCGGCGGCAAGCTTCAGGCGTGGTCGCAGGCGTTGCAGCGTTTGGCGATGATCGTTTCAGACCCCGACATGCACAACGCGATTGGCGATCCGAAGGTCGGCTCGGAGCAACTGTATGGCCTCGTCGCAGCGGGGACCGGCGATACGTTGAACGCGGAAGCGCAGAGCTTCGTGCGCGTATTGATCGAAAACGATCGCCTGGCGGTGCTGCCTGAAATCGCCACGTTGTTCGAGTCGCTGAAGAATGAACGCGAAGGCGTCATCGAAGCGCAGATCGAAAGTGCGTTTCCGGTCGACGACGCGGCGCTGGCACAACTGGTCGGCGACCTCGAGCGGCGTTTCAAGCGCAAGGTGCGGCCGCAGGTTTCGGTCGATCGTGCGCTGATCGGCGGCGCGCTGATTACCGTTGGCGATGAGGTGATCGACGGCACCGTGCGCGGTCGGCTCGCCAGCATGGCCTCGGCGCTGCGGGCTGAATAGTCAACTTGAGCAGGAACTCTTATGCAACAACTAAAGCCTTCCGAGATCAGCGAGCTGATCCGCAATCAGATCCAGAAGCTCACCCTGACCGCGGACTTCCGCACACAAGGCACGGTGGTCACCGTGACCGACGGCATCTGCCGCATTCACGGCCTGGCGGACGTGAGTCAGGGCGAGATGCTCGAATTTCCCGGCGATACGTTCGGCTTGGCATTGAACCTCGAGCGCGACTCGGTCGGCGCGGTCGTGCTGGGCAACTATGAACACATTCGCGAAGGCGACCCGGTCAAGGCAACCGGCCGCATTCTTGAAGTGCCGGTCGGTCCCGAACTGCTCGGCCGAGTCGTCAACTCGCTCGGATTGCCAATCGACGGCAAGGGGCCGATCAACGCGAAGATGACCGACGTCATCGAAAAAGTCGCGCCCGGTGTCATCGCGCGCCAATCGGTATCGCAGCCGGTGCAGACCGGATTAAAGGCGATCGATGCGATGGTGCCGGTGGGCCGCGGCCAGCGCGAGCTGATCATCGGCGACCGCCAGACCGGCAAGACCGCGGTGGCAGTCGACACGATCATCAATCAAAAGGGCAAGGACCTGATCTGCGTGTACGTTGCGATCGGGCAGAAAGCGTCGACGATTGCGACCGTGCTGCGCAAGCTCGAGCAGTACGGCGCGATGGAGTACACAATCATCGTCGCGGCGTCGGCGTCGGATTCGGCAGCGATGCAATACATCGCGCCGTATTCGGGCTGCACGATGGGCGAATATTTCCGCGACCGTGGACAGGACGCGCTGATCATCTATGACGACCTGACCAAGCAAGCGTGGGCGTATCGGCAGGTGTCGTTGCTGCTGCGGCGCCCACCGGGCCGCGAAGCGTATCCGGGCGACGTGTTCTATCTGCACTCGAGGTTGCTGGAACGGGCTGCAAGGGTGAACGCCGATTACGTCGAGAAGTTCACCAAGGGCGCTGTCAAAGGGAAGACTGGCTCGTTAACGGCGCTGCCGATCATCGAAACGCAGGCGGGCGACGTGACTGCGTTCGTGCCTACCAACGTGATTTCGATCACCGACGGCCAGATCTTTCTGGAGACGGATTTATTCAACGCCGGTATTCGTCCTGCGATCAACGCCGGCATCTCGGTGTCGCGCGTCGGCGGCAACGCACAGACCAAGGTCATCAAGAAACTCGGCGGCGGGATTCGGCTGGCGCTGGCGCAATATCGGGAGCTCGCCGCGTTCGCGCAGTTCGCATCCGACCTCGACGACGCGACTCGCAGGCAGCTCGAACGTGGCCGCAGAGTGACCGAGTTGATGAAGCAGCCGCAATATGCGCCGCTGCAGGTGTGGGAAATGGCGGTGACGTTGTTTGCAGTGAACAACGGCGCGTTTGACGACATCGAAGTCAAGGACTGCCTGGCTACCGAGAAAGCGCTGCGCGATTTCGTCAAGACCAAATACGCCGCACTGGTCGATCGCATCGAGTCGAGCAAGGATCTGTCGAAGGACGACGAGGCTGAGCTCACGAAGGCTATTGCAGAGTTCAAGAAGTCCACGTAATCCATGCCGAGTACCAAAGAAATCCGCGGCAAGATCAAGAGCGTGCAAAACACGCGCAAGATCACCAAGGCGATGGAAATGGTCGCTGCGTCGAAGATGCGCAAGGCGCAGGAGCGCATGCGGCAGATCCGGCCGTACGGCGACAAGATCCGCAACATCGTTGCGCATCTGGCGCTGGCCAATCCCGAGTACCGGCATCCGTTCGTCGTCAAGCACGAGGGAAAGAAAGCCGCGGGCGTGATCCTGATCACCACCGACAAAGGTTTGTGCGGCGGTTTGAATACCAACATCCAGCGTGCGGTGCTGGCGAAGGTGAAAGAGCTTTCCGGGCAGGACGTGCAGGTGCTCGCGACTGCGATCGGCAACAAGGGCTTCGGTTTTCTGCAAAGGCTCAATGCCAACGTCGTCTCGCACTACGTACAGATGGGCGACCGGCCACACATCGAAAACCTGATCGGCCCGGTCAAGGTGCTGCTCGATCAGTATGCAGACGGCAAGCTCGACGCGGTGTATCTCGCGTACACCCGCTTCGTCAACACGATGAAGCAGGAGCCCGTAATCGAGCAGCTGCTGCCACTGACAGCGGATCGCCTGGCGCAAACCGAAGAAGAAAAGCGCGCGTACTCGTGGGACTACATCTACGAGCCCGATCCGCGCGCGGTGATCGACACGCTGATGGTGCGCTACGTCGAGGCGCTGATCTATCAGTCGGTCGCGGAGAACCAGGCGTCCGAGCAGAGCGCACGCATGGTCGCGATGAAGTCGGCGTCGGACAACGCGAAGAAGTTGATCGAAGAATTGCAGCTCGTCTACAACAAGACGCGGCAGGCGGG
>JBGSWX010000423.1:0-3584 GCA_041751695.1 Burkholderiaceae bacterium
TCGCTCGGGCAGGAAGAAGTCGACTCGATCATCGCCGAGCAAGGCTCGGTCACGGTCACGTGCGAGTTTTGCGGACGGCAGTACGCATTCGATCCGGTCGATGCTGCGCATCTGTTCGCGCGCAGCGAGAAACTGAGAGCCACAACGATCGATCGTTCTGTCGGAAGTTGACCGTCCCAACTTCCTTTTCAGGTCGAGCGCCCCCCGCCAATACCGAGGCCTGGATCGACATCATTAATGGATAGCCACGGAGCCTCACTCGCCATCAGCGTCGTAGATTTGGATTCCGTAAGAACCGATGAACTCGTCCGAATGTGGCGAGAGAGTTTCGAGTTTGGCGTCGGCGTGGTCGATCCGCATCCGATTGAGGACCAGCGTGCGCACTTTGTTAGTAACGTCCTTCCGAATCATGCGGTCCGCATGGCGCTGTTGGACGACAAGCTCGTCGGTTTCATCGCCGCAACCAAAGAGTCGATCACACACCTTTACGTGCGCGTCGGACATCATCACCATGGAATTGGCACCCAGCTTCTCGCCTGGGCAAAGGCTCAGTCCGGCGGAAAGCTCTGGCTCTTCGCGTTTGCGCGCAATACGGTGGCCCGTGCGTTCTACGAGAAGCATGGCTTCAAAATCATCGCGCGCGGTTTCGAGCCAACCTGGCAACTGGACGACGTCAAGTACCAGTGGATCGCCGAAGACGCGGTGTCGTGAACCGTCAACTGCTTAAACTGGAGCACAAAGGAGAACAACATGCCCGCTTATCTTTTCGCTAACGTGGACGTCACCGACCCTCAGGGCTACGAGAAGTACCGCCAACAAGTGTCTGCAACGATCGAAGCTTATGGCGGCCGTTACGTGGTGCGTGGTGGCGCGGCGGAAGTGCTGGAGGGCGAGTGGGTGCCAAAGCGCATCGTCATCCTCGAATTCCCCGACATGGCGCAGCTACAAGCCTGGTATCACTCGCCCGAATACAAGCCGCTGATTGAGCTCCGTCAGAGTTCGTCTACGTCAACGCTGGTCGCGGTCGAGGGCGTTGGCAGCTCTTAACGTGGGAGCAATGGCGCGCTTGCCACGTCTGTTTACATTGCAGGCGTCGAAGCCTGCCGCACCAAGCGCTTCGGCAAGCGTCGCCCATAGGTAAGAACGCGCCATACGTATTCGAGCGGCCCGTAGTTAAAGCGCCGCAACCACGCCACGCTCAACGGCACCTGCACCATGAAAAAGATAGCGAACGCCAGCGCCAGTTGCGCTGCCGGCCCGACCTGGCCCCACCAGCCGAAACCCCAGCCATAAAAGATCGTCGTGCAGATCGCCGTTTGCATCAGGTAGTTGGTCAGCGGCGCGCGCCCCGCCGCGGCGATGGGCGCGAAGCGCTTGTGCCATGCGGGCTGCTGCGCCAGGCGCACGATGGTGAGGACATAGAACATCATCAATCCGAGCCGGCTCAGCACGTAGGTGATGCTGCCGAGCACCTTGAGCGGCGTTGGGCCGGGCGCGCGCTCAATCTGGAAGATGATGCCGAAGATCAACGAGCACACAATGCCGATGCCGAGGGCCCACCATTGCAGCCGGCGCACCCACGGCATCAACTCTGGGATTCGACGCATCCAGTTGTGGCGCCCGATCAGAAAGCCTATCAACATGGTGGTAGCCATCTGCACGTAGAAACCCAAATTGCTCCACGCAGACCACACGTTGTCGTAGTTGTAGATGAACTCTCGTGCGTGCTCGCGCGCTGCGTCGATAAACGAACCGCTGCCGTAAGCCAGGTTGTTCGATGCTTCGAACGCCTTGGCCTCAGCGACCAGCCGTGCGGTGATCTCGGGCGTCATTACCAGCAGGCGCGCCAGGCCCGAAAGCGCCGGGTAAAGAAGACACAAAGCGATCAGGCCGACGATCACGCGGTTGCTCGCGAAGCGCAGCAGCACCAGCAGCGCGAGGCCGAGTAGCGCGTAGACGTGCAGCACGTCGCCGGTCCAGAACACCATCGCGTGCAACACGCCGATGGCCAGCAAAACCAGCAGCCGCCGCACATACAACTGGGTCGCGTGCTCGGGCGCGAGTTGCTGCATCCGGGCAAATTGGATCGTGAAGCCGATGCCGAACAGCAGACTGAACATGCTGTTGAATTTGCCTGAGAACAGCATGTCGCGCACCACCTCGGCCGCGCGATCGACCGGGCTCGTCCACAAGTGCGAGCCGTCGGCCTCAATGAAGAACGAGTTGGTAAAGCCGGGCATGTTCATGATCAAAATGCCCAGCAGCGCGAATCCCCGCACGATATCCAGCGTGGCAATGCGCTCCGTCGTTGCCAGCGGTCCGTCGAGATGCAAGTGCACGTCTCTCATAGGACTGCGGATGCTACGCCGCTCGCTCGCGGCGGTTACGCTCAACGCATACGCACACTGCTTGCTGGTCCAGCGAACGGAACCCCCCGGAGGACTCAGCATGGATCTCGAAAAGCCGCGCCCACAACAGGGCATTTCGCAGCCGGCACCGCACGCGCAGCTTTCGACCGGCGCCCGGCGTTGCCGCCGCAAGTTTCTGCGCACTTTCCCGAAGGGCTTCAAAGATGAGAAGTACGTCGATTGGGAACGCGGGTACAAGTGGCAGGCGCATCAGCAGTGGAGTGAAGCGCTCGATCGCCGCGCACATGGCGCGCTGTTGCGAGAAAACAAATTTACCGAGATCGCCGCGCGTGCGGTCCGAATCGGTCTTTGGGTTTATCGCCCAGCCCGAAACGCACATCTTTCTCAAACCAAACGTCACTCGGATCGCCGCGCGCGAGTACGGCTACGACTTTCAATACGTGTCACGGCCTTCTTGGGAAACCTACGCGAGCGTGCTCGGCTTTGCGCAGACGGTGCGGCAAGACCTTCGTGATATGCCGCCGCGCGACATGATCGACATTCAGTCGTTTATCTGGGTGCAGGGTTCTGACGAGTACGACGAGTGAACCGCCAACGCTACGCGCCGATCGCCTCGACTTCAGGCACTGCGGATGCGCGCTCCATCGAGCGACGGAATGCCACCGCGCTTTGCGCTTCGTCGATTTCAACGTCGTCCCAGCGTACCTGCTGGCCCGCCGCGATCGGATTGATGAGCCTCACCTTGTGTGCGAGGCCAAGCGGCAAGCCGCCGATTCGCATCGACTCCTCCGCCGGCATTACCTTGCCGTAGACGGTGTAACCGCCCTCGCCGTCCAGCACTTCACCTGCACGCAGGTCGCACTTTGCCGTAGCCACGACATCCGCGTTGAAACCGATCGGCGCACCGGTCGGCTCGTTGCGCAGGCCCACGCTGGCGACGCTGATGCCGAGTTCGAGCCCGATCAGGTGGAACGGTTTATAGAGCGCGGAATACTGCCCGCTCGCGTCGGTCACGAGGCCGTACTCCTTGAAGCAGCGCTCGACATACTCGCTGCCACCGGCAAATACAACGTACACGCCCCAACGCAGATCGCGCTGCACGGGAGACCCGTCGCGCTGCAGGCTCGATATCACTTCGACTTGCCCGCGATGATGCAGCACCCCGCCTTCGGTTTTGGGCCGCAACACCTGCGGCAGATCGTCCACGCTGCACGG
>JBGSWX010000424.1:0-3623 GCA_041751695.1 Burkholderiaceae bacterium
CCGCGCGCTCGGCCGCGTCGGCGCGCTGCGCAAGCCGCGTCAGCAGGTGCGCATGAATGCCGCCGAAACCGCCGTTGCTCATCACCAGCAATTGATCGCCGTGTTCAACGTACGCCACGATCGCATCGACCAGGGCATCGACGTCGCTATGCACGGATGCTTTCGAGCCCAGTGGCGCCAGCACCTTCGCAGCGTTCCAATCGATGCCGCCAGCAAAGCAAAATACGCGGTCGGCGGAAGCAAGGCTGCCGGGCAGCAGTGCGTTGACGGCGCCGCGCTTCAACGTGTTCGAGCGCGGCTCGAATACGGCGACGACGCGGCTTCTCGGGTGCAACGCCCGCACTGCGCCGATGGTCTGGGCAAATGCAGTCGGATGATGCGCAAAGTCATCGATCAGCGTCACGCCATCGACCACCCCGCGCACTTCGAGCCTGCGCTTGACGCCGCGAAACCCGCTCAACGCCGCAAGCGCAGCGGTGGGAGCGACGCCGACGTGATGTGCGGCCGCGATCGCGGCGAGCGCGTTCAGCCGATTGTGCTGGCCCGCCATCGGGAGCTGAAGCGGGCCGACGCGTTCGCCACCGTAGGTAACGTCGAACGGCGGCTCGGCCTCGATGCGCCATTGCCCATTGCCGCCAAACGTCTCGAGCTCCGACCAGCAACCGCGCGCCAGAACACGAGCGAGCGCGTCGTCGTTGCCATTGGAAACGATGCGCGCGCGCGCCGGCAAGGTGCGCACAAGATGGTGGAACTGCGTTTCGATCGCCGCCAGGTCGGCAAAAATATCGGCGTGATCGAACTCGAGATTGTTCAGAACGAGCGTGCGCGGCCGGTAGTGCATGAACTTCGATCGCTTATCGAAAAATGCGGTGTCGTATTCGTCCGCCTCGATAATGAAATGCGCGCCCCCGCCGATGCGCGCCGAGCAGCCGAAATCATCGGGCACGCCGCCGATCAGAAACCCGGGCTTGTTACTGGAAAATTCGCGGGAAAACTCGCTGGAAAGATCGCCCGACAATTCGCCCGCGGCATCGAGAATCTTGGCCAGCATCGCCGTGGTCGTCGTCTTGCCGTGCGTTCCGGCCACCGCCAGCACGTGCTGCTTGCACAGAAGGTTGTCGGCGAGCCACTGCGGGCCCGACACATAGGCGTCGCCGCGATCGAGAATCGCCTCCATCAGCGGATTGCCGCGCGTCACCACGTTGCCGATCACCCACAGATCAGGCGCCAGCGACAATTGATCGGCGCCATAGCCTTCGATCACACGCACATCGATGGCAGCAAGCTGATCGCTCATCGGCGGATAGACGTTCGCATCGCAGCCGCTCACGTCGTGGCCGGCCGCGTGCGCAAGTTGCGCAAGGCCGCCCATGAAAGTTCCGCCGATGCCGAGAATGTGGATGTGCACGATTGAAGCCGGTGAGCCGAATTGAAAATGCAGCGCAAGAGGTAGCGCAGACAGTGGCGCGGAATTGTAGTGCCTGCCCCAGTAGGTATTAAGCAGGGGCGCGCTGACCACTTTTCTGCCGATACACTCGAACCATGGCCTCGAGCGACCTACGAACCGAAGTCGCGGCGACTGCGGCGCGCCTGATCGCCGAAGAGGGTTGCGAGTATGCGCAGGCCAAGCGCCGCGCCGTGCATGAAGTTCTGGGCGAGAGTGCCAATCGACGCACCCTGATGCCCGACAACAGCGAGGTTGAGCACGAGCTGCGCCGCTACTTGAAGTTGTTCGGCGGCGGCGAGCATCGTGTGTTGCTGGTGGCGCTGCGCAATATCGCCGCAGAAACCATGCAGACGCTGCACGAATTCGATCCGCATTTGATCGGCGCGGTGTTAAACGGCACTGCGACCGAACATTCGGACATTCACTTGCAACTATTCGTCGACAGCGCCAAGGATGTCGAGCTGCGCCTGATCAATCTCGGCATCGAGTTCGAGGTGGAAGACGGCGACGGCGATGAGCGCCCGGCGGCGCTTGAACGATTGAGCTTCGTGATGCCTGCAGCGCGCGCGGCCGAATCGCGTCACAGAATCATCGGCGTCTTTCTGCACGTCTTCGCGCGCGACGCCATCCGGGTGGCTGCGCGCCACCGACGCGACATCGCGGCCGACGATGAGATCCATCCGATCGAAGCGACCGGGCGCGCCAACCTGGCGGCGTTAAAAAGGCTGATCAACGAGAGCGCCTGAAAGTGACGTCGGGATCGGTGGTGGCATGATGCTGCCTCCATGTGCTCTGCAAAGAACCGTTGATGAAGAAGTGGCGCGGCCGTGTCTTTGTGGCGGCGGTCGCACTGCTGGCGCTCGCGGTCGGCGCGACATTCGCGTTACGGCACTACGTGCCGTCAGCGAGTCCGCCCGCCGACACCAGCGCGCTTTTCGCGCACACGTTCAAGGACACGCAGGATCAGCAGCAGCCAATGGCGCAGTGGCGGGGCAACACCCTGGTGGTCAACTTCTGGGCCACCTGGTGCGCACCCTGCATCGAGGAAATGCCAGACCTGCAGAAGGTGCAAACGGAATACATGAGCCGAGGCGTCAAGGTGGTCGGGCTGGCGATCGACAACGAAGCTGCGGTCAAGCGATTTGCCGATGAAATGAAGCTGCAGTTTCCGCTGCTGCTGGCGGGTGCAACGGGATCCGAGTTGATCCGCCAGCTCGGCAATCGATCCGGGGCAATGCCGTTCACGCTGCTGATCGATCAACGCGGGCGTATCGTGCAATCGAAGCTTGGACGGTTGCGCGCGACCGAGTTGCGCGGGTGGTTGGATGAGGAACTGAAGGCGTCGACGACACGAAGCGCCACGTAGGTACAACGCTGGACAGCGTGCGCGGAAAGGCGGAAACTCCGCCCCTTCTTTAGTCTTTAGCCTTTAATTCCCGGGAACTGTATTGATGTCCCCCGAACGTGCTCTTGGCAGGCCGTCCTGTGGCTAGCCGCATATTGGTCCTTAACGGGCCCAGCTTGAACCTGTTGGGCACGCGCGAACCGACCGTCTATGGAACGCAGACGCTGGCCGACATCGAAGGCGAACTCGCCGCCATCGCCCAACGCGTCAATGCCGGCGTGACTTTTTTTCAGACCAATCACGAGGGCGCCTTGATCGACCGCATTCACCTGGCGCGCACCGATGGCACCGATTTCATCATCATCAATGCCGGGGCCTTCACGCACACGAGCATCGCGCTGCGCGACGCGCTCGTCGCCGTTTCGCTGCGATTCATCGAAGTGCATCTGTCCAATCTTCATCGCCGCGAGAGCTTCCGTCATCGCTCCTACCTGGCCGAGATTGCGGTCGGAACGGTCGTCGGCCTGGGTGCCGCGGGCTATCGATACGCGCTGGACTTTGCCCTGAACGACCGCGTCAAGCCTTGACGGTTTTTTCGATTGCCGCTCTGCTTCTTCAATCGTCACTATATTAATAAGCGCCAGGAGATCCGATGGATCTACGCAAGTTAAAGACGCTGATCGACCTGGTAGCGGACTCGGGCATCGCCGAGCTCGAGGTCACCGAAGGTGAGGATCGGGTCCGCATCGCGAAGTTCAGCCCGGCGCCCACCGCGCCCACTGCGGCCACGACTGTGATTGCGGCGCCGTCGGCGGACGCACCCGCGGGCAA
>JBGSWX010000425.1:0-1643 GCA_041751695.1 Burkholderiaceae bacterium
CGACGCGGAAGTGCACGCGATCTACATGGGCGCAAAGGGTCATGCCGGAGGTGTTCATGTCCACTGACATGCTCCCGACCCATCCGGGTTCGTGCCACTGCCGTCGAGTCACATTCGAGGTGCGAGCCAATCTCGACTACGTCTTCGACTGTAACTGCTCGGCCTGCCGTCGCGTGGGTGCTCTCTGGCACGGCGCTTCCGACAAGAATCTTCGTGTCCTCACCGGCGAAGCCGAGCTTGCGCTTTATGAGTTCAACACAAAGACCGCGAAGCACTATTTTTGCCGCCACTGCGGAATCCACCCGTTCATCCGCCCGCGCATCGATCCGAGCGCGTGGGCCGTCAACGTCCGCTGTATTGATGGCGTCGACCTGTCGGCCTTGAAAGTTTTTCCGTTCGACGGTGCGAATTGGGAGGCGGCTGCCGCGGCACTCGTTGACCGCCGCAAAGAGCGAAGCGATGCTTGACGAGCCCGGCAGCGTTGCGCCTGCACTCGAAGTGCGCAACCTCGACGTCTATTACGGCCGCGCGCATGCGCTGCAGGACGTGTCGCTGACGCTGCACTCGGGTGTGCTCGGCGTGGTCGGCCGCAACGGCATGGGCAAGACGACGCTATGCAACGCGATCACCGGCCTGGCGCCGGCGCGCGGCAGCGTGAAACTCGCGGGGCGGGAAATTCTCGGGCTCTCACCCAACACGATCACCGAGCTCGGTATCGGTTACGTGCCGCAAGGCCGGCGGGTGTGGCCGTCGCTGTCGGTGGACGAACATCTGCGACTGGCGGCAAAGAGCGCACGGCAAGGCGCGTGGACGGTCGAGCGCATCTATTCACTCTTCCCGCGCCTGGCCGATCGACGCCGCAACGGCGGCGCCGAGTTATCGGGCGGTGAACAACAGATGCTGGCGATCGGCCGCGCGCTGCTGTTTAACCCGCGCGTGCTCGTGATGGACGAGCCGACTGAGGGACTAGCGCCGGTGATCGTCGAGCAAGTCACCGCAACGCTGAAACAACTCGCGCACACGACCTCCGAAACCGCGGGGATCGCAGTCTTGTTGATCGAGCAGAACATCGGCGTCGCAGTCGACGCAGCCGACCGCATCGCGGTAATGGTCAACGGGCGCATCGCACGCGAGATGTCCGCCAGTGAGCTCGCAGCCGATACCGAGCTGCAGCAGCGATTGCTGGGCGTGCATGCAGCGGCGGAAGAAGCGAAAGCCGACGTACCCGTCGTCGCGGGAGTCTCTGCGCCATCACGCGTATTCACGGTTCGGCGCGCGCACGGAGATACCGTGCCCAATCCCACTCCGGCGCCCACACAGACCGTGCGCAGCTTCACGCGCTGGAATGCGCTGCAGCCCGACGTTGCCTTGCACGACCGCGCGGTTCGCAGCTCGCTTGCGGACACGAAAGTGTCGGAGCCTGCAATCGACCCCGCCGCCGATTCTTCAAGCGCACGCAGCGCGCGCGTGTTCGAATTTCCAGTCGCGAGCAACGTACAGCTCGCCGCTTACATTGCCGGCACGTTCGACACCAAGGGGCGCGAGCTTTTTTTCCTGAAACAATGCATCGACAAGCTTGGATTGCGCACGGTGACCGTCGATCTTTCCACCTCGGGCGCCACCTCGACCGCCAACATCCATCC
>JBGSWX010000426.1:0-13692 GCA_041751695.1 Burkholderiaceae bacterium
TCGCCCGCCACGCCGGCGCCGCGCGGGCTCGTGTCGGGCATCAGCAGCGCGAAACCAAGCTCGGCAGCGACGCGCTGCGCTGCGCCCTTGACCGTGAACGTTTCTTCGGTGCACGTCAGGCCCGCGAGAAAGATCAGCATCGGCACCGATGCGTTGGATGCGTGCGGTGGCATGAACAACGCAAACCGCATCGGCAATCCGATCTCGCGCGAATCGTGCCGATAAAAAAACTGCCGTCCGCCGAAGCAGCCGTGCTCGCTAACAACCTCGAGCCCGCTGCTCGTCAAAATTCGACCACACTGCGAATCGATTCACCGCGCTTCATCAAATCGAAGCCTTCGTTAATGCGCTCGAGCGGCAAATGATGCGTGATCAGGTCGTCGATGTTGAGTTTGCCTTCCATGTACCAGTCCACGATGCGCGGCACGTCGGTGCGCCCGCGCGCCCCACCGAACGCGCTCCCCTTCCACACGCGCCCCGTGACCAGTTGAAAGGGCCGCGTACCGATCTCCTGACCCGCCGCGGCCACGCCGATGATGACGCTCTGGCCCCACCCCTTGTGACAGCATTCCAGCGCCTGGCGCATCGTCGTCACATTGCCGATGCATTCGAAGCTGTAATCGGCGCCGCCATCGGTTAACTGCACGATTGCATCGACCACGTTGTCGACGTTTTTCGGATTGATGAAGTCGGTCATGCCGAACTTGCGGCCGAGTGCTTCGCGCGCGGGATTTACATCGATGCCGATGATGCGATCGGCGCCGACCATCTTGGCGCCTTGGATCACGTTCAAGCCGATGCCGCCGAGGCCGAACACGACCACATTGGCGCCCGCCTCGACTTTCGCGGTAAAAATTACGGCGCCAACGCCGGTGGTGACGCCGCAGCCGATGTAACACACCTTGTCGAACGGCGCGTCCTCGCGAATCTTCGCCAATGCAATCGCCGGCACCACGATGTGGTTGGCAAACGTCGACGTTCCCATGTAATGCATGATCGGCTTGCCGCCGATTGAAAAGCGCGACGTGCCATCGGGCATCAGGCCTTTTCCCTGCGTCGAACGGATCGCCTGACACAAATTGGTCTTGCGCGACAGGCAGAACTTGCATTGCCTGCATTCGGGCGTGTACAGCGGGATGACGTGGTCGCCGGGTTTCAATGGGGTAACAGCGGTCGTCACACCGTCGCCCACTTCGAGCACGACACCGGCGCCTTCGTGGCCCAGTATCGAAGGGAAAATTCCCTCGGGATCCGCGCCGGACAACGTGTAGTAATCGGTGTGGCAGATGCCGGTCGCCTTGACCTCGACCAGCACTTCGCCGGCGCGCGGCGGACCCAGGTCAACCGTCTCGATGCTCAGGGGCTCACCGGCTTTCCATGCGACCGCCGCTCGTGTCTTCATTGCATCGGACCTTTCGTATTCATTTCTGCGATGAACGCTCGCAACCGTGGCGCACCCGGCGCAACCAGCGCCTGCAAGTCGTCAACAGTATCAAGGTCGTGCCACAGCGGCAGTTCCGCCAGCTTCAACTGTGCGTCGGCTGCCCGTTGACGGGTCTGTTCCGCAACGACCTCGGTGCTCCACTGAATACTCTCAAAGAGCGTCGGCTGCATTGTTTGCATGCCGAGCAGGTAATACCCGCCGTCAACGGCGGGACCGAGCACCACGTCGGCCTTTCCGCGCAGAATCTCGACCGCCTGCGTGAGGAACGTGGCCGGCAGGTCGGGGCTATCGCTACCGATCGACACCACCGGGCTGTAACGCTGCAACAGATGCGTAAACACTCCGCTTAAGCGCTCGCCCAGCGTGGCCCCCTGTTGCGGAATCAATTCGAACTCCGGCGCAACCTGCTTGAAGTAGTCACGCGCAACGTTGGTGGCCGGTGCGTAGGTCACGACGTGCGCAACATCGGTAATCGACAGGACGAGTGCAAGCGTGTCGAACAGCGCGCACCGGTACATCTCCACTGTCCGGTCGTCACCGAGCACGGCCGCAATCCGCGTTTTGACCTTGCCAAGCTCGGGCTGCTTCGCAACGACGACCAGACATGGGGTCACGTTAAAAGGTCGTAAGAGTCGCGAGGCAGCGCGCGGCCAAAGGCACTACTGAGTCGCAGGCTTGACCTCGCGCATCAGCAAGCCTGTGGTTGAAACGCGCAGTTCGATCTCCGCCGGCCGTGTAACCACGACGTAACTTGCGGAACCGTATTCGGCGTCCAGCAGCGGTGCCAAAAAAATAAAGCGCTTTCGCAGATCGAACAGATCGATCGGCTTGTCACGGCTTAGCGGGAACACCGTACGCGCCGCGGCACGCTCGTGCTCGATTGAGCGATAGCGTCCGGCGATACGGTCGAGCTCGTAGGCCGTATGCAATCCGAGCACGTTTGCCATCGGCTTCCACTTGAGTATCTGTGCATCGACATAGACCTCATCGCCGGCGAGCTCGAACTTCACCTCGCGCAAATCCGGAAAGCGCACGGTCGCATTGAACCGCTGCGGCCCGGTCGGTTGCACGAGCAGCGTCGCCGCTACGTCTTCGCGCGTCAGCGCCGTGTAACCGTGCGTACCGACCGCGATCAATCCCGCTGCCAACCCCACGGCCAGCAGCAAAAGGCCGAACAGAGTTCGCCAGACGAATCGAAAGGGCCGTAACCGAATCAGTGCTGCAATGCCAGAGAGAATCAGAAGCGCACCCAATACTGCGAAGGCGACCCCGACCAGTCCAATCGTAGAAAGCCATAGTTGCGAGAACGCCATAGTCTGGAATGATAATTGCGTGTGTTGGTCAGTGCGGGCGCTTGCCGTCTGTCAGATTGGCGGGCAAGGATGCGCAGGTGTGGCAAACTTTCCGTCGCTTCACACCACTTTAACCGGGAGAGCGAAACATGAATTTCCTCATTTGGTTGGTCGTCGGAGGACTGATCGGTTGGGTCGCAAGCATGATAATGAAGACCGATGGGCAGCAAGGAATCTTCCTGAACATCATCGTCGGCATCGTCGGCGCGATGCTTGGTGGCTGGCTGATCTCTCCGCTGGTGGGTGTGCCGACCATTAATCAAGGGGCATTGAGCATTGGCGCACTGGTCGTTTCGCTGCTCGGTGCGATCATTCTGCTGGCGATCGTCAATTTGTTCCGTCGCGGTACGGCCCGCTAGGAACGTGTAAGGTAGCGTTTTAGAAAACGAGGGCGGGCATGTGCCCGCCCTTTTTTATTGCGCCTGATGTACTGCCCGGCCTGCGGCCATACGACCTCCCTCCGAATTCCTCCCGGCGACAATCGTCTGCGCGATTGCTGCGATCACTGTCGCGCTGTTCATTACGTAAATCCGCGGCCCGTAGTGGGCACCATTCCAGTTTGGGGCGATCAAGTGCTGTTGTGCAAACGCGCGATCGAGCCCCGTCTGGGCAAGTGGACGCTGCCCGCAGGCTTCATGGAAGTGGGCGAAACCACCGGCGATGGAGCGCTACGCGAAACGCTTGAAGAGGCGGGAGCACGCGTGACTCTGGGCCCGCTGTACTCGATGATCGACGTACCGCACGTGCAACAGGTTCACATTTTCTTTCGCGCCGACTTGCGCGACACCGAATTTGCCATTGGAACCGAAAGTCTCGAGGCACGGCTGTTTTACGAGCGCGAGGTGCCGTGGGACGAGCTCGCGTTCCGCACCGTCTCGACGACACTGCAGCTTTATTTTGCCGATCGCGCCCGCGGTCAGTTCGGCACCCATTTGCGCGCGATCAACACGCGCGAGGTCACTGCAGAACCGTTGCCGGCTCGCACCGCGCGCGCATGATTCCCTGGCTCGCGCCGGATCAACCGTTTCCGCCGGTTTCTTCGGCACTGGGCACGCCCAATGGCCTGCTCGCCGCGAGCGCCGAATTAACCGCCGAGCGTTTGCTGACGGCGTATCCACAGGGAATCTTTCCCTGGTACTCGGGCGACGAACCGGTGCTGTGGTGGTCACCCAATCCGCGCATGGTGTTGTTTACCGATGAATTGAAAATTTCGCGCAGCTTTGCCCGAACTCTGCGCAAGAAAGCTTGCGACGCTTCGATCGAGCTCCGGCTCGACGCGGATTTTGAAGCCGTCGTCACCGCATGCGCGCAGCCGCGCGACGCGGATGCCGGCACCTGGATTACCGGCAGCGTGGCCAATGCCTACGCCGAATTGCATCGCCGCGGCTTCGCACACTCGATCGAAACCTGGATCGACGGTGAGCTGGCCGGAGGGCTCTATGGAGTCGCACTCGGCCGCATGTTCTATGGCGAATCGATGTTCTCGCACGCGGCAGACACGTCGAAGATCGCGCTGGCTGCGCTCGTGCAACTGCTGCGAAGCGAGCACGTGCGAGTGATAGACTGCCAGCAGAACACGCGGCACCTTGCGTCGCTCGGAGCGCGCGAGATAACGCGTCGGGAATTTGTAGCGCATTTGCAAACGTCGGTGCGAGCCGCGCCGGTGGACTGGGCGGCCTACACGGGACGTCCTCTTAATGCGCTGTTGACCGATATGCGCTGATAAGCGATAAGACGCGACTTCGATCCCCTACCGACACCCGTGGCCAATCTCAAGGAGCTGCCTTTTTCGGCGTTGCAGTTTTACGCAACCGCGCCGTATCCGTGCAGTTACCTGGAGCACCGGCAAGCGCGCTCGCAGGTTGCCACACCGGCCCATTTGATCAACGCCGATGTCTACAGCGAGCTCGTCAAAATGGGCTTTCGCCGCAGCGGCATATTCACCTATCGGCCGTATTGCGACGGTTGCCGCGCGTGCGTCCCGGTGCGTGTACCGGTGGCGGAGTTCGAAGCCAATCGCAATCAGCGGCGCGCCGGGTTACGCCATCGTGCGTTGACGTCGCGCGTTGCATCGCTGGCGTTCGATCACGAACACTACGATTTATATCTGCGCTACCAGTCGACTCGTCATTCGGGCGGCGGCATGGACAACGACAGTCGCGAGCAGTACTCGCAGTTTCTTTTGCAGAGCAAAGTCAACACGCGGCTGGTCGAGTTTCGCGATCCGGTGCCGCCCGGTGTCGACGGCGTTGGAACGTTGCGCATGATCTCGATCATCGATGTGCTCAATGACGGGCTCTCGTCGGTCTACACGTTCTTCGACCCCGACGAGCTGGCGACCAGTTACGGCACCTACAACATCCTGTGGCAGATCGAACAGGCCAAAGCGTTGTCGTTGCCGTATCTGTATCTGGGTTATTGGATCGCCGACAGTCCCAAGATGGCTTACAAGGCAACGTTTCGCCCGGTGGAGATGCTCAAAGGCGGCCGCTGGGAGCGGCAGAGCGACGGCCCCGGCGCTTGAAACCGCGCGTGCTTTACCCACTTGCGCGCTCGCTCTTATTCTCGCTCGATCCCGAGGTTGCGCACGAACTGACACTAGCCACCGTGCAGAGAGCGCACGCGCTCGGTATCGCACGGTGGGTCGCGAAGCGCACTGCTCCCCTGCCCGTCAACGTGATGGGCTTGAACTTTCCGAATCCTGTCGGCCTGGCTGCGGGGTTAGACAAGACAGCGGCGCACATCGACTCGCTGGGCAACCTGGGCTTTGGCTTTATCGAAGCCGGCACCGTGACGCCGCGTGCACAACCGGGTAACGCGAAGCCGCGCATTTTTCGCCTGATCGATTCGCACGCGCTGATCAATCGAATGGGCTTCAACAGCGAAGGCGTCGATCAGTTCATCGGCCACGTGCATCAACAGCGCTCGTTTCGCGAAGGCGGCGGAATCTTGGGACTGAATATCGGAAAAAACGCCGACACGCCGATCGAGCGCGCACTCGACGACTACCGGACGTGCCTGCGTAGCGTGTACGACGACGCAGACTACGTGGCGGTCAACGTTTCATCGCCGAACACCAAGGAGTTGCGCTCGCTGCAAAGCGCACGACAACTCGCCGCGTTACTGGCAGGACTGGCCGAAGAACGCAAGCGCCTCGAAGACCGGCACCAGAAGCGCGTGCCGCTGGCCGTCAAGATCGCGCCCGATCTGCGTGACGAATCCGTCGCTGAAATTGCAGACTCATTGGTCGAACACGGCATCGACGCCGTTATCGCGACCAACACCACGGTCGCACGCGAAATGGTGAAGGGTCATAAGCACGCCGACGAAACGGGCGGCCTATCGGGCAGACCGTTGACCGAGCGCGCAACTCAAGTCGTGTATTTGCTTGCACGCCATTTGCAAGGCGCGCTGCCGATCATCGGCGTGGGCGGCATCATGAGCGGCGCCGACGCTGTAGAAAAGGTCGAGGCCGGCGCGTCGCTGGTGCAGCTTTACACCGGCTTCATCTATGCAGGCCCGCACCTGATAGCCGAATGTGTCGAAGCAATTCGCGGCAGCCGATGCGCTGTTTTATCGCCGCCTGGCCCGACGCACCGACGCGTCTAGCCCTGGCTGCGCTGTCGGACGGTGTTCGGCAGCGCGTCGTGCATCGCCGCGCGACGCGGTTCGAGGATCTGCATTTGACGCTGGCATTCATCGGCGAGCTCGCCGACAAAGACGCTCGCGCGCTCGCATGTGCGGCAGCGCGAATTCGTGTCGCTGTGTTCGACTGGACGCTCGAGCAGCTTGGGTTTTTCGCGCAGGCCGGCGTGGTGTGGGCAGGCGCCGTCGATGAGGCCAACGCGCCACTGCTCGAGCTCGGCGACCGTACGCGCCGGCTGCTCGATCAAATGGCCATTGACTTCGATCGCCGCGCGCTGAGGCCGCACGTAACGCTGTTGCGCGGAGTCACGCAGTTCGACCCCGAAGCGATCACGCCGCCGATCCGCTGGCGCGTCGATGCGGTAGCGCTGTATCGATCCGGCGGCGACCGCTCAGGCGCACGCTACTCGCGCGTCGGTTGCTGAGGGCGCAAACCGCGCGCGGCATATAGCTCACGAAACGTGCGGCCACTGGGCGCGGGAAAGTCGCGGCTGATGGTCCACCCGCCGCCGATCGGCAACGAGCGGATGCGCCGATCACCGCCGCCCATCCAGCCAAGCACGCGCACCGCGGTTTTAGTAGCCAGCGCGTAGAGCACCGGGCGTTTCGCCACAAACGCCCACGCCGTCATGCTCAGCCGTTCGGACCATGGACGCAGCCGGCGCTGCCACTGCTGCTCACGCAGCTTGCGCATCAGATCGGGCAATGGAATCTTGACCGGGCACACGACGCTGCACTGATTGCAAAACGTCGCGGCTTGCGGCAGATCGAGGGCGTTCTCGATGCCGACATAGTTCGGCGTCAGCACCGAGCCCATCGGGCCCGGGTAAACCCATCCGTACGCGTGACCGCCGACCTTCTGATACACCGGGCAGTGATTCATGCAGGCGCCGCAGCGGATACAGCGCAGCATCTCCTGGAACTCGCCGCCGATCAGCGCGCTGCGGCCGGCGTCGAGCAGCACGTAATACATGTGCTCGGGGCCGTCGACCTCGCCGGCGCGACGCGGGCCCGTCAGAAGCGATAGGTAGTTCGAGATCTGCTGCCCGGTGGCCGAGCGCGGCAGCAATCGCATTAGCGTCGCGAGATCTTCCAGGGTCGGCAGCAACTTCTCGATCCCGGTCAACACCACGTGAACCTTCGGCGGCATGATCGTGCACATGCCTTCGTTGCCTTCGTTGGTGACGACGGCCGCCGACCCGGTTTCGGCGATCAGGAAGTTGGCGCCGGTGACGCCCATGTCGGCCGAAAGAAAGTGGCTGCGCAGCACTTCGCGCGCTTCGCGCGTCAGCTGCGTGATCTCGGTCTTGCGCGGCAGCGCGTGCGCGCGCGCAAAAAGGTCCGAGATTTCTTCCTTGTCCTTGTGAATCACCGGCGCAATGATGTGCGACGGCGCTTCGTTGTCGTTGATCTGCAGGATGTATTCGCCCAGGTCGGTCTCGATCGGGGTGATGCCGGCGGCCTCGAACGCGTGATTCAGTCCGATCTCCTCGGACACCATCGACTTCGACTTGGTTACCTTACGCACGCCGTGCAGAGCCGCGATTTCGACGATCAGGCGCGCGGCCTCTTCATGCGTTTGCGCATACAGCACCGTGGCGCCGTGCGCAGTCGCGGTGCGCTCGAACGTCTGCAGCCACACGTCAAGGGTCGCCAGCACGCGATTACGGCGCTCGACCGCGGCGTCCCGCGTCGCTTCGAAGTCATCGAGCTCCGCGATCGCGGCGGAGCGCGCCGTGACAAATTTGTCGGCCAGCTTCTTCAGATTTTTTTGCAACCGAACGTCCGCGAGCTTCTGCCCGCTGCGCTGCCTGAAGTGCATGCTTTGAACTTCCACTACGCGGACCCTGCCAGCACTTGCGCCACGTGCAGTACGCGCGTCTTGACGCCGAGGCGCTGCAGCCTGCCTTCGATGTTCAGCATGCAGCCGAGGTCGCCGAGCACCACCGTATCGGCGCCCGTTGCCTGAATGTGGCGGCACTTCTCGTCGACAATGGCACCCGAGATGTCGCCGTACTTGACCGCAAAGGTGCCCCCGAAGCCGCAGCATTGTTCGCAGTCCTTCATCTCAGTCAACTCGACTCCGGCTCGCGCCAGCAGTTGGCGCGGCTGGGCCTTGACTCCCATCTCGCGCAGGCCGCTGCACGAATCGTGATACGTGAAGCGACCGCAAGCAGCGGGGTTCGGCGAGCGGCGCGGCGCCACGTTGACCAAAAAATCGGTCAGCTCGTAGGTCCTCGCGGCCAGCCGCTCGGCTCGCGCACGCAGCGGCGGATCGTTCTCGAACAGCTGCGGAAAATGAATCTTGATCTGTCCCGCACACGAGCCGCTCGGCACGACGACAAAGTCGAACGATTCAAATTCGTTCAGGGTCTTGGCTGCCAGAGAGCGCGCGTTGGCGGCGTCGCCCGAGTTGTAGGCGGGCTGGCCGCAACACGTTTGCGTGGACGGAACTGCAACCTCGCACCCGGCTTGCTCGAGCAGTTTTATCGCGGCGAACCCGATCTCGGGTCGCATCGCATCGACCAGGCAGGTGACGAATAGGCCGACTCGCACTTTCTTATCGCTTTTCGTATCGTGATATAAACGTGCATATATGCCGCGCCGCACAACGCCCGCAGCTTCATCTCAAGACGCGCCGGGGATCTCCACACCACCGCGCACCGTCCGAGCACAAACCGCGATTCAGGTCATCGAGCGCATGATGGCTCTGCTCGACGCGCTGTCTGCGCACTCCGACCCGGTCAGTCTGAAAGAGCTGTCGCGCGCGACCGGGCTGCACCCCTCCACCGCGCATCGGATCTTAAATGACCTGGTGGTCGGGCGTTACGTCGATCGCGCCGAGACGCCCGGTGCGTACCGGCTCGGTATGCGTCTGCTCGAGTTGGGCAATCTGGTCAAGGCGCGTCTGTCGGTGCGCGAAGCCGCGCTCGAACCGATGCGCGAGCTGCACAAGCGCACCGGGCAGACGGTCAACCTCTCCGTACGGCAGGGGGACGAGATCGTGTACGTCGATCGTTCCTACAGCGAGCGCTCGGGCATGCAGGTCGTGCGCGCGATCGGCGGGCGGGCGCCGTTGCATCTGACCTCGAGCGGAAAATTATTTCTGGCGCTCGACGATCCGCGCCTGATTCGCGCTTACGCAACGCGCACCGGCCTGGCCGGGCACACGCGCAACAGCCTCACCGACATCGGCAAACTCGAGCGCGATCTCTCGATGGTGCGTACGCGCGGTTACGCGCGCGACAACGAAGAGCTCGAGGTCGGTGTGCGCTGCATTGCCGCCGGCATTCGTGACGATTCGGGGCGGCTGGTGGCGGGGCTGTCGGTGTCCGCTCCCGCCGAGCGCATGCAAGATGATTGGATTGCCGATCTGCTACAAACGGCAGGGAAGATTTCGGCAGGACTGGGTTTCGCGCCCACCGATGCCACCGCGCGCTGAACAGCACGCGTAACGAGCGCGAACTACATCGTGCGGCGCGCGGACTCTGCCGGAGCCGCCGGAGCTAACGGCTTGGAAAGTCCGGCCGATTCGAGAAACGAGCGAATGCGTTGCGCGTCGCCCAAGCGCGAGTATTTTCCGACCGAATCGAGAAACACCATCACCACGCGCTTGCCCTCGATGACGGCCTGCATCACCAGGCAGCGGCCCGCCGCCGATATGTAGCCGGTTTTCTGCAGACCGATTTCCCACTCGGGATTGTCGGTCAACCGATTGGTGTTGCGGTAACTGACCGTGCGGTTGCCCACCGGCAGGTCGAGTTCGCCGCTCACCGAATACTCGCGAATGATGTCATGCTCGTATGCCGCCTTGACCAGGCGCACCAGATCGCTCGCGCTCGAGCGATTGTCCGAAGACAGGCCCGTGGGGTCGGCGAAATGCGAATCATCCATGCCGAGCAGGCGTGCCCGGGCATTCATCGCCTCGACAAACCGCGCCACGCCGCCCGGATACGTGCGGCCGAGTAATTGCGCCGCGCGATTCTCCGACGACATCAAAGCCAGATGCAGCGCGGTGCCGCGCGTCATCTCCAGACCGGGTCGCAATTTCGAGCGGACGCGCGCGCGCACCAGTTCATCCTGCGTCACCTGCAATTCCTCGTCCAGCGGCAGGTTGGCATCGACTGTCACCAGGGCAGTCATCAACTTGGTAATCGACGCGATCGGCAATACAGCGTCTTTGTTCTTTGCAAACAGCACCTCGTTGGTGTCCTGATCGACCACGAGTACTACCGAGGATCTCAGATCGAGCGGGTCGTCACCGCGATGCAGGCCCGCCAGATGGCCGGCAGAAGGCAAGACGAAGCGGGCAATAAGAGGTTTCTTACGCGACGATCTGATCGGCGAGCGCCCTGCGGGAATCGTGCCGCGCACGCGCGCAGTCGCCTTGGCCTTGGCGATGGTCTTGGTCACCTGCGCCTGGCTCTGCGGCCGCGCAGCGGCCGCGCTCGCATCCCGCACACCCGCCGACGCGACGAGCATGCAGGCTCCGATCACTACTACGACGATTGCACGCAACCTACCCTCCGCCTGGCCCCGTCGAACATCGAATCGATGCCCGCCCTGTTTCCCGTACGCAAGCAGACCACAACCCGGTGCTTACCTACACCTTATTAATCGGCGTAAGTACCGGCCTTCTTGATGACCGGCCCCCACTTTTCGATTTCGCTTTTTAGATGAGACGCCAATGCGGCAGGCGTGATCTGGTCATTCGGATACACGGTCGCGCCAAGCTCCGACATCCGCGTACGAAAGCCGGGATCCTTCGAAGCTTCCTGCATCGCGGCCACTAGTTTGTCGATCGCAGCCTTGGGCGTGCCCTTGGGTGCGTACACGCCGTGCCAGATGCCGACTTCAAATCCCTTCAGTCCCCCTTCCTGCATCGTCGGCAGCTCGGGCAGCGTTGGTACGCGCTTCGCGCTCGTCACGGCATATGCCTTGACCGCGCCGGCCTTGATCTGGCCGGTCGTATTGGTGGTCTGGTCGCACAGAAAATCGACTTGCTTGCCGAGAATCGCATTCATTGCATCGGCCGTGCCTTTGAATGGCACGGTGGTCACGTCGGCCTCGATTGCGCTCTGGAACATCAGCCCGCACAAGTGCGAGGCGGCGCCGAGCCCGGCGTTGGCCAGATTCAGCTTGGCCTTATTGGCTTTGACGTAGCTCACGAACTCGGGGAAGTCTTTCGCCGGAAAGTCAGAGCGGGCAATCATCGTCATCGGTACGTCAACGATCAAGCCGATCATCTCGAAATCGGTTAGCGGGTTGTACGCGAGCTTGCGATACAACGCCGGCGCGGTCGACATGCCAATGTGATGCAACAGCAACGTGTAGCCGTCGGGCGCAGCGTTTTTGACGCGTGTCGCGCCGACCGTTCCGCCAGCGCCGCCCACGTTCTCGATCACCACCGTCTGGCCGAGTGGCTTGTTCATCGCCTGCCCGAGCGAGCGCGCAACGGTGTCGGTGGGCCCACCGGCGGTGAACGGCACCACGAGGACCACTGGCTTGGCGGGGAAAGTTTGTGCCGCGACGAGGCCGGCCGCGAGCGAGAAAACTGCCGCAGCCAGCGGCCGCAATGTCTTGATCATGTTGTCTCCTGTCACGCAGCGCGGTGCTGGATAGCTACTTAGCGCGGTGATTCTAACCGTGGTTTACACCAAGCGGCTGCCTTTTCTTGAAATCCGTATCGGGATTAACGCTGGTCAGCCCGCGGCTTAGCGCGTTTAGTTAACGTAAATTCGGTTCACGCAAACTCGGTTAACGCAAATCCGGTTCATCGGACGCGCGATACATGTAGTCGCGCGTCGCCGGCACGGCGCTCGGGCCGGGGCGTACCTGGCGCGAGCCCAGCAGCTGATACACCGACATCCAGCCTTGCGAGAAGCCGTAGGAGCAGCCTGCGAGATAGGCACGCCAGATGCGCAGCGTGTTGTCGGCCACCAGACGAGCCGCCTTGTCGAGCTGACTATCGAGCCGACGCGACCAGTGCTCGAGCGTCTTTGCGTAGTGCGGTCGCAATGATTCGACGTCGACGATTTCGATCCCGGCGCCCGACATCTCGCGCGCCGCCATGTGCAGATGCGGCAGTTCGCCGTGCGGGAACACGTACTTGCCGATGAAATCGCCGACACCGCTGCCAACCGGGCGACTTTCGACGTCGCTCGACGTGATGCCGTGGTTCAGAAAGAGGCCGCGATCGCGCAGCACTCGGCTCACCGACGAAAAGTACTCGCGCAGGTTTTCAAGCCCGACGTGTTCGAACATGCCGACACTGGCAACCTTGTCAAACGCATCGGGACCGAAACGCCGGTGCAGCTCGCGATAGTCGAGGCGCAGCACTTCGACCCGGCCTGCTAGTCCGGCCTCGAGCACCCGCTCGCGCGCGAACTCGAATTGGCTTTGCGACAGCGTGATGCCGACTGCGCGCACACCGTAGCGCTGCGCTGCGTGCAGGACCAGAGCACCCCACCCGCAGCCCACGTCGAGAAAGCGATCGCCCGCGGTCAGGCTGAGCTTGCGACAGATGTGGTCGAGCTTTGCGCGCTGCGCCTCGTCGATCGACTCGGCGCCGGTCTTGAAGTACGCGCACGAATAGACCATGTTCTGGTCGAGCCATAGGCGATAGAACTCGTTGCCCACGTCGTAGTGATAGCCGATCGCGGCCCGGTCCTGCCGCGCCGAATGGCGCGCGAGGATGCCGGCGACCCTCTGCATGATCGAGGAGCCGGCCGCGTTGGCAAGCTTCTCAGCCAGCGGTATGGCTTCCAGAAGATCGCCCAGTACGTCGATGCGGCCCTGCACGTAATCCTCGGCGAGCGAGGCGATCGTTGCATTGGCAAGCTGCGCCAGCGTCGCCTGGTCGCGAATCACGAGCTTGATGCGCACCGGCCTTCCGAAGGCGATGCGTGCGCCGTCTGGGAGCACGACTTCGAGCGCTGCACCGCCGGCGCCGATGATCGATTCGGCCAGCCGCGCTACGCCCGCGTGCACCGCACGCTCGGTGATGCCGGATTCGGGTACCAGACCCCGTGCGACCCACATGGCGACTCCTTGGAATCGAAGATGAGAGGCGAGCGGTAATTTATCCCCGTCTGCGGTGCCTTGGCAATGATTCGAGCCGCTTGCAGATCGAATCAGATCGCTGCCGCGATGGCATTACCCAGGTCGGCGGTGCTGGCCGAGCCGCCGATGTCGCGCGTCAGCGGCGCGTGCTTCGGCCCCGCGGCCAGCGTCGACTCGATTGCGGCCAGT
>JBGSWX010000427.1:0-2115 GCA_041751695.1 Burkholderiaceae bacterium
TCAGCGCCGACAGCGTGGCGTCGGCCAATCGGCGCAGCGACGCGTTCATCGCAGCGCGCGGCGTCGACCAGCGCGTGCTCGAAAAGGGCGCCTCGGTGGCGAATGACCAGATCTGGTTCCCGCCGCCGCAGTTGCTATTGAGCTCGGGACTCGCTACCGAGTTCGCCAGCGTCACCCGCTAACGCCGGCGTTACGATGCGCCTGCCTAGACGGAGGCGCACATGGCCGTGCTGATCGTCGGCTTGATTGTCTTTCTCAGTGTTCATTCGGTGCGCATCGTTGCCGATGATTGGCGCACCGCGCAAATCGCGCGCGTCGGACCCAAAGCGTGGAAGGGCGGCTACACGCTGCTCTCGATTGCCGGATTCGTGCTGATCGTTTGGGGGTACGGCCTGGCGCGACAGTCGCCGGTATTGCTGTATTCGCCACCCACGTGGCTGCGGCATTTGGGTGCCGTGTTGACGATTCCTGCATTCATCCTGGTGGTTGCCGCGTATGTGCCGGGCACTCGCATCAAGCGCGCGGTCGGTCACCCGATGGTGCTCGGCGTAAAGCTATGGGCAGTCGCACACCTGTTTGCAAACGGCGCGCTGGCCGATCTCGTTTTGTTCGGATCGTTCCTGGTGTGGGCAGTGTTCAACTTCGCGGCCGCGCGAAGGCGTGATCGTGCGACGGGCACCGTGTACGCAGCAGGCCCGCCTTCGCGCGATGTGAGCGCCGTGGCGGTCGGCCTCGGTGCATGGGCGGTGTTCGCGTTCTTGCTGCACGGCCTGTTGATCGGAGTGCGGCCGTTCGGTTAGTTCACCGCTCCGTTGCCAGCGCGCGTGCCAAAACTCTTACTGCGTGCGTCGCATGTCGACCGCCAGTGTCGCGCGTGCCATCTGCGATTTGGTGCCGGCAGCTCGTACCGTCGGCGACGATCAGTGTGTCTGGAGCCGCGTTGCGCACCGCAGGCAGCAGTGATAGTTCGGCCATCCTCATAGAAACCGCGTAGTGCGCAGCTTCGTAGCCGAACGCGCCGGCCATGCCGCAGCAGCTCGATTCGATCACGTCGACTTGCAAATCCGGAATCAGTTTCAGCACTTCGACGGCAGGCGCCAGTGCGTCGAATGCTTTCTGATGGCAGTGGCCGTGAATCAGCGCGCGCTTCTCGGGCAACGGCTTCAACGGCAAATCAAGTTTTCCTGCGCGATGTTCACGTGCGAGAAATTCTTCGATCAACAGGGCGCTGGACGCAAGGCGCTGCGCGGATTCGCCCAAGCCCATCACCAGGAATTCGTCGCGCATCGAAAGCAGGCATGAAGGCTCGAGGCCGACGATCGTTGCGCCGCGCTCGACGTGAGGCATCAGCGCCGCGAGCGTGCGCCGCGCCTCGACCTTCGCCTGCTCGACCATGCCGGTTGCGAGGAACGTGCGGCCACAGCACAGCGGGCGTGCTCTGTTTTCAGCCGGCAGCGCAATGTGTGCCGTGTAACCGGCGGCTTCCAGCACAGCAAGCGCTTCGTGCGGTATTTCGGGTTCGAACGCATTGGTGAACGTGTCGGCGAAGAGCACGACTTCGCCGGCGGTGCCGCGCGACTGTGGCTCGATGCTGCCGTCGGTGTTGATCGGATACATCAGGCCTGCGAGGAACGTATCGCTGCGCCACGAGGGCAGCGAACGCTGCGCTGCAAAGCCGAACCATTTCTCCGATAACGCAGCGGCACCCGGCCATGTATTGCGCAGGTTGAAAAGCCACGGCAAGCGCGCGCCCCAGTGCGCGTAATGCGGCAGATACGCAATCAATCGGTCCTTGGCCGAGATACCGTGGCGCCGGTGATAGTGATGCAGAAACTCGATCTTCATCTTCGCCATGTCGACGCCCGTCGGGCATTCGCGGCGGCAGCCTTTGCAGCTGACGCACAGATCGAGCGCGTCGCGCACGGCGTCCGATGCGAAGCCGCCCTCGATTTGGCCCGATAGCGCGAGCCGCAGCGTGTTCGCGCGGCCGCGCGTCAGGTGCTCTTCGTCGCGGGTTGCACGAAAGCTCGGGCACATCGTGCCGGCGTCGAACTTGCGGCAGTGGCCGTTGTTGTTGCACATCTCGACGGCCTTGCCGAAACCGTGGGCGGGATC
>JBGSWX010000428.1:0-2470 GCA_041751695.1 Burkholderiaceae bacterium
GCGCTGCTGATGCCCGACACGAGCCCGCGCGGCGCCGGCGTGGCGGGCGAAGCCGACGACTGGGATTTCGGCGTCGGCGCGGGCTTTTATATCGACGCGACGCGTGCGCCGTGGTCAACCCACTGGCGCATGGAGAGTTACCTGGTGCGCGAGTTGTTGCCGTTGGTGATCGACGCGTTTGCGGTCGATGCATCGCGCATCGGCATTTTCGGCCATTCGATGGGCGGCCACGGCGCGTTGACGCTCGCGCTCAAGTACCCCGGTCGATTTGCATCTGTATCGGCCTTCGCGCCGGTCGCCGCGCCGGTGCGTGCGCCGTGGGGACGCAAAGCTTTCTCGCGTTATCTGGGTGACGACGAACGCGGGTGGCTCGATCACGACGCCAGCGAGCTGATGGCGCGTCAGATGGCGCCGCCTTACGCTCGCGGCATCTTGATCGATCAGGGTCGCGCCGACAAATTCCTTGCCGAACAGCTGTATCCCGAGGCATTTGACGCGTCGTGCCGCACCGTTGGCCAACCGCTAATGCTGCGGTTCCACGATGGCTACGACCACGGTTACCACTTCATTTCCACGTTCGTCGAGGACCATCTGCGATTTCATCATGACAACATGAGCGACAAGATGAGCGCGGGATTCCAGCGCGCTCGCTAAAGCGACGCGCGAATGACGCCAACCGCGATGCCTTCAATCGCAAATGCCTCGCGCTTCAGATCGACGATGATCGGCTGGAAATCGGGGTTCTCGGCGATCAGCTCCGCGCGCGCACCGCGCAATTTCAGGCGCTTGACGGTGACTTCGTCGCCCAGGCGGGCCACGACCACCTGACCCGAGCGAGCCTGCGGCTGCCGATGCACAGCGAGCCAGTCGCCGTCCAGAATGCCCGCATCACGCATGCTCATGCCGCGGACTTCGAGTAGGTAATCCGCGTGCGGCTTGAACGTGGCAGGGTCCACGGAAGCAGTTGTCAGCACATTTTCCTGCGCCAGGATCGGGCTGCCCGCAGCGACCTTGCCGATCACCGGCAAGCCGGTTTCCTGCGCGGCGAGCATCAACTCGAGCACGCTGTCCTTGAGCTTGATGCCACGCGACGTGCCGGCGATCAGCTCGATCAACCCCTTTTTCTGCAACGCCTGCAGGTGTTGCTCGGCGGCGTTGAGTGAGCGAAAGCCAAACGCCTGCGCAATCTCATCCCGCGTCGGCGGCGCTCCGCTTTCGGTCAGCGTTTGGCGAATGAATTCGAGGACTTCGGTTTGACGGGGAGTCGGGTCGGCAAGTGCAACCGGGGCGGAGCGAGAGCTCATGATTTTTTCGCCAGTTATGCAGGTACTGTGAATGTATACAGTGCCAGGCGAATTGGCAAGCTCCATTATTGTTGTCCTAAACCTGCGTTCAACACTCTTGCGCAACGATTTCACCGTGATAGACTTCTTTGCATCCAGATTGAGTCGGCCAGTGCAGCGGAGTTCTCGCGCGCAAGTGCCGGCAGCGTTGCCGGAATGTCCGATTCCGCGCTTGGCGTCCTAAATCAAAACTGCAGCCGCACGAAGCGGAAGTAATCCGAATTATTCAGGCACCTTGCCGTGCTTTATTGGCGCGCGTTCGGGGCGAGCGGTTTTCCAGTGAAGCGCAGTTTGCATAACTCCGTTTGGAGCTGATGAATACTCACGAAGCCAAGCTCATCGTCGAAGCGGCGCTGCTCACAGCGGACCAGCCGCTATCGGTTTCAGAGCTGCGTCGCCTGTTCGACGAAGAATTGAATGCGGACACGGTGCGCGCATTGCTCGCCGAGTTGCAGGCTGCCTGGTCCGGCCGCGGGTTGGAACTGCTCGCGATCTCATCGGGTTGGCGTTTTCAAAGCGCACCGTTGATGCGCCCCTACCTTGATCGCCTGAATCCTGAGCGCCCGCCGAAATATTCGCGCGCGATCCTCGAGACGCTGGCGATCATTGCGTATCAGCAGCCGGTCACGCGGGGCGACATCGAAGAGTTGCGCGGCGTGACGGTGTCGAGCTCGGTGATCAGGACGCTTGAAGAGCGTGGCTGGATCGAAGCGGTAGGTCATCGGGAAGTACCGGGGCGGCCGACGTTGTTCAGCACCACGCGCGAGTTCCTGGATGACCTCGGCCTGAAGTCGTTGGACGAAATGCCGCCGTTGAGAGAGGTCGGTGAAATTCCCGCCGAGTTCGATCGACGGGTCAACGACGCCGCGCCGTCAGCTTTCGAACCGCAACCCTCGATTTTTGAACCACACGATGCTTCAACTCCCATGCACTCCGTGTCTTGATGAGCGCCTCCATGCTGCCTGACGAACACGCCCCGGCCGAGCCGGTTCCCCATCAGACGCCCGACGAAGCGCACGAGGCGCGCGCCGACGACGCCGATGGCAACGTCCGCATCGATGCCCACGACGTTGATTCGTCGGACGACGAAGACATCGACGTGATCGACGGCCACAAGCCCGATCGAC
>JBGSWX010000429.1:0-9400 GCA_041751695.1 Burkholderiaceae bacterium
CCCGGCATGAACAACTTCGATGTGCTGCGCGCGACGTTTCCTGCCGGCACACTAACGGGCGCACCGAAGGTACGCGCAATGGAGATCATCGACGAGCTCGAACCCGTCAAGCGCGGTATTTACGGCGGCGCGGTCGGCTACCTGAGCTTTGCGGGCGACATGGATCTGGCAATCGCGATTCGCACCGCGGTGGTCAAGGGCAATATGCTGTTCGTGCAAGCCGCCGCTGGCATTGTTGCCGACTCCGTTGCGGAGAACGAATGGAAGGAAACCGAAGTCAAGGCGCGCGCCGTACTGCGTGCGACCGAGCAGGTCGAAGACGGGTTGGAGGCCGAGTAGATGTTGTTGATGATCGATAACTACGACAGCTTCACGTACAACCTCGTGCAGTATTTTGGCGAGCTCGGCGAAGACGTGCGGGTCGCGCGCAACGACGAGATCACGCTCGATCAGATCGAGCAGCTTGCGCCCGCGCGCATCTGTATTTCTCCGGGCCCGTGTTCGCCCAATCAGGCTGGCATTTCGTTGGCGCTACTGCAGCGATTTGCAGAGCGGATACCGATCCTCGGTGTGTGCCTGGGTCATCAAGCGATCGGCCAAGCGTTCGGTGGAAAGGTTGTTCGTGCTAAGACCCTGATGCATGGCAAGGTATCGCCCGTAGAGCACACGGCGTCCGGCGTGTTTGCCAATCTGCCGAATCGCTTTAGCGCCGCGCGCTATCACTCGCTGGCGGTAGAGCGCTCGTCGCTGCCAGATTGCCTTGAAGTCACCGCGTGGACGGAAGACGGCGAAATCATGGGCTTGCGTCATCGCACGCTGCCCATCGAAGGCGTGCAGTTTCACCCGGAATCGATCGCGACCGAGCATGGGCATGCAATGTTGAAGAACTTTTTGCAGATGTCGGAGGGTCGGGTATGTCGATAGCTCCTACCGAGGCGTTGGTTCGATGCATCGAGCATCGCGAAATCTTTCAGGACGAGATGCTTTCGCTGTGGCGGCGACTGATGAGCGGCGAGCTGACTCCCGTGCAGATCGCCGCGCTCACGATGGGCTTGCGGGTCAAGAAAGAAACGATCGGCGAGATCGCGGCCGCAGCGCAGATCATGCGCGAGTTCGCAACGAAGGTGGAGCTTTCCGATCGTACGCATCTGGTCGATCTATGCGGCACCGGCGGTGACTCGGCCGGCACATTCAATATCTCGACGGCGTCGATGTTCGTGGCTGCCGCGGCGGGCGCGCGCGTCGCCAAGCACGGCGGGCGCAGCGTGTCGTCCGGATCGGGCAGTGCCGATGTGCTCGAAGCGCTGGGTGCCAATATCAATTTGAAGCCCGAACAGGTCGCCAAGTGCCTCGAAGAAACCGGCATCGGTTTTATGTTCGCGCCGAATCATCATGCCGCGATGAAGCACGCGGCGCCGGTGCGCAAGGAACTCGGCGTGCGCACCATCTTCAATTTGCTTGGCCCGTTGACGAATCCCGCGGGTGCGCCGAACCAGGTGATGGGCGTGTTTCATCCCGATCTGGTCGGCATCCAGGTACGCGTACTGCAGCAGCTCGGCTCCAACCACGTGCTGACTGTCTACGGCAAGGACGGCATGGACGAGGTATCACTCGGCGCGGCGACGATGATCGGCGAGCTGAAGGACGGCGTCGTGCGCGAGTACGAAATTCACCCCGAGGACTTCGGATTGGACATGATGTCTAACCGCAGCTTGAAGGTCGACAACGCCGCCGAGTCGAAGGCGATGGTGCTCGCTGCGCTCGACAACATCCAGGGCACACCGCGCGAGATCGTCATCTTGAATGCAGGTGTTGCGCTGTACTCCGCGAACGTTGCCGAATCGATCGGCGATGGCATCACGCGCGCCCGCTCGGCCATCGCCAGCGGCGCTGCCAGGAAAACACTCGATCAGTTTGTCGCGACCACGCAGAAATTCGCTTCGTGAGATTCGACGTTGGAAGATATTCTTGACCGAATTCTGGCGACGAAGCGTGAGGAAGTCATTGACGCGCTGAAGCAGCGCTCACTCCCTGATGTTCGGCGCGAAGCGGAAAGTTCGCGCGAGGTTCGCGACTTTGTTGGCGCGATCAAGAGCAAGTTGGCGGGCGCGCAGCCCGGCGTGATTGCCGAGATCAAGAAAGCGAGTCCGTCGAAGGGGTTGCTGCGCGCGCAGTTTGAACCGGCGGCAATCGCTGCCGCCTACGCAGCCAATGGTGCCGCGTGCGTTTCGGTTTTGACCGACGCGCACTATTTTCAGGGTTCATCGCAGCATCTGGTCGAGGCGCGCGAAGCGAGCGGCCTGCCGGCCTTGCGCAAGGATTTTGTGGTCGATGCGTACCAGGTCTATCAGGCGCGCGCGATCGGCGCCGATGCAATCCTGTTGATCGTTGCCGCGCTGACGGACGCGCAGCTGATCGATTATGAGGAGATCGCACAGGCGCTTGACATGGCCGTGCTGGTCGAGGTGCACGACGCCACGGAGCTCGAGCGCGCGTTGCAACTGAAGACGCCTTTGATCGGCATCAACAATCGCAACCTGCGCTCATTCGAAACGACACTCGTTACGACCCTCGAACTGCTGCCACGCATACCGCCCGATCGAGTCGTCGTCACTGAAAGCGGCATCGGTGCGCCGGCCGACGTCGCGCGCATGCGCACCGCGGGAGTGAATGCATTCCTGGTCGGCGAGGCTCTGATGCGCGCGCCCGATCCCGGCGGCGAACTGGCGCGGCTGTTCGCGTGATCGACACTGCCGAGCTGGCGCCGGGCTGGTCGGCGTTGGTCGAAGCGTTCCTCGAATCCGCCGACGGTCGCAAGCTGCGAGCATTTCTTGAAGAGCGCCGCGCAGCCGGCGCTGCAATTTTTCCGCCTTCGCCGCTGCGGGCGCTAACGCTTACACCCTTAGCTGAAGTTCGCGTGGTAATCCTCGGCCAAGATCCGTATCACGGCGAAGGGCAGGCGCACGGCCTGGCGTTTTCGGTGCCGCGAGGCGTGCGAATTCCGCCGAGCTTGCGCAATATCTTTCTCGAGCTGCAGCGCGACCTTGGCCGCGCTCCGCCGATCGAGGGTGCGCTGGACCGATGGGCACGCCAAGGTGTGCTGCTGTTAAACGCTGTTTTTACTGTCGAACGCGGTGAGCCGGGATCGCACGCGCGCAAGGGGTGGGAAACGTTGACTTCGATGCTGCTGGATGCGCTTGCAGCGGATAAGACGCCGAAAGTGTTCATGCTGTGGGGAGCTTTTGCGCAGGCTGCGCGAGCGGGCATCGACGCGCCGCACCTGGTGCTGCAGGCAAACCACCCGTCGCCGTTATCGGCGCGGCGTCCTCCGTTGCCATTCATCGGCTGCGGGCATTTCTCGCGCGCCAACGCATTCTTGCAGCAGCACGGGCGCGAGACGATCAACTGGTGCTAGGCGGATCGAACTGTCGAGCGAGCCGTGCCGAGCCAACCCTTGCGCAATCGGCGCGTCGCACCTGCGCTCTTCGTATCAACTTCCAGTGAAAACTTCAATGGGGGCTGCGCGGCCAGCTTGACCTCAAAGCGCATCAGCTCGTCGCGCCGGAACGCGAGTACCTCGACCGCATCGCCGGTCGCGTAGCGCGACAGTAGGGTATCGATATTGGCGGGCGTGACGCGCAATCCTCCAAACGCGACCAGTAGGTCGTGCGCAGACAGGCCAGCCACCTGCGCCGGCGAGCCGTCGAACACGTGCGCGATTCTGCACTCCTGATTCGCGCTGCTCGTCTTGACACCGAGCAACGCGAAGTGCGCGGCGTCTACATCGGCGCGCGTTCGGCAATGGATTCCAAGCGGCGCGAACAATGATTCGAAATCGGGATCGTCTGTGCCTTCTGTCCACTCGGCAACTTCGCGTGCCAGCGACACGCCCGCCGCGTCCGTGACGGACTGCAGCAGCTCGCCTTCGGCCACACCGGGATAGGCGCTGCCGGCGGTCTTCCACCGCTTCCACAGCAGCCTCATCACGTCGTCTAGCGAACGCTTGCCCTGCGTCTGCGCTCGAATCGACAGGTCGAGCGCGAGGCCGATCAGTGAGCCCTTCTGGTAATAGCTGACGACGCTGTTCGGCGCGTTTTCATCCTGCCGGTAATACTTGATCCACGCGTCGAACGAACTATCGGCGACGCTTTGCTTGAAGCGGCTCGATCGCTGCGTCACCGTGGTCAGCGTCTTGGTCAGCGACGCGAGGTATTGAGTTTCGGTCAGCAGCCCGGCGCGCGTCAGCAGCAGATCGTCGTAGTACGACGTAAAGCCTTCGAATGCCCACAGCAGTCGCGTGTGATTCTCGCGAGCAACGTCGTATGGCACAAACGCCGCGGGCTTGATGCGCTTGACATTCCACGAGTGAAAATATTCGTGGCTGGCCAAGCCGAGAAAATTGCGATACGCCTCCGTCGAGTCGGTCATGCCGGCAAACGGCAGGCCCTCGCGCTTGGTGATGAGCGCCGTCGAGTTCCGGTGCTCGAGACCTCCGTACCCATCGCCGAGCGCCATCGTGAGGAAAGTGTAACGATCAAAGGGCGCCTTGCGTGATCGTGGTTCGAACAGCTTGATTTGGGTTTCGCACACGCGTGCCAGATCGGTGGTCAGCCGCTGCATGTCGAGCTTCGGCACCTTTCCGGTGATGACGATTTCGTGCGGAGTATCGAGCACGCTGAATCGCCCCAGCTCAAACTCGCCCATCTCGACCGGGCAATCGATCAGCTCGTCGTAGTTGGCCGCCTCGTAGGTGCCGAAGGCAAGGCGGCGTGTGCCTCTCGCCGGAGCAAGGCCGGTGGCGACTCGCCAGTTGCGATAGCGCCCGCCTGCCGGCGGCAGAATGTCGACGGTGCAACGTTCGTTTTCCCTGCCGATTGGCAGCAAAAACACCGATGTGCCGTTGAAGAACCCGTGTGTTTCATCCAAGTGCGCCGCGCGCACCGACAAATCCCACGCATACACCTCGTATGCCAGCTCGATCTGCTTCGCAGGTGCCGCGCGCCACGTGTGCTTATCGATTTTCTCCAGGCGCACTTTGCAATTGCCGGCGAGCGCGGTGATGCGCACGATATTGCGTGCGAACTCGCGGATCATGTAGCTGCCGGGAATCCACGCCGGCAGCATGAAGCGCTGCCCTTGCGGATCGGGCTGATCGACGCGGCACGTGACGTGGAATAAGTGCGCGGCGGGCGACGCAGGCCTGATCGCGTACGAAATGGTCATGCGGGCAGCATAGAACACCGCTTAGCGATGATCGATATCGATCAGGATGCCGGCGTCGTCAACGTCAATCAGGTGCGGCGGATGTTTCTCAAGCACGGCACGCGCACCTTGATCACCGTCGCACTGGCGCAATTCACTTAGGCAGCGTGCAGAAAATCCGACCGGGTGCCCGCGCTCACCCCGATACGTCGGCGCCGCTGCGACATGACCTGCGCGTAGCGCATCGGCAACCGCATCGATCGTGGCGGGGTCGATGACAGGCATGTCGCCCAGCGCGATGACCCACGCAAAAGCAGTCGCGCTGGCGTTGATGCCGCAAGCGAGCGAAGCGCCCATGCCATCGCTCGCTCGCTCGCAGATCACCAGCTCGCAACCTTCCCGCTGCAGCAGATCGTGCAGCTGCGTCTGATTCGAATGATTGCGCGGTCGAACAACGGCAAGGGTGCGCTCGACGGCCGCTGATAAGTTGCGCGCGGCAGCGACCACGATCGGCAGCCCCGCATGCTTGCCTGCGGACGCGGGCTGCACCAGTTTCAAGCATTCGCCGGTCGGGTCGTAGCGCGTGCCCAGCCCCGCGGCGAGCAGCACTCCGACCGGCCGCTGCATGGCCGCTATCGCTTGCGCGTCACCCGCAGTAAGGCCCAGACGATTAAGCCGGCGAGCATCACGTACAGCGCAATGTTGACCGCCTGCTTCGATTGCGCATAAGTCACGCTCGAGTAAAACAGATAGGCGCAGGTCGCAACGAAGACGATCGGCAGAATCGGATACAGCGGCACCTTGAAGGGACGCGCGATGGTCGGCTCGCGAAACCGCAGCACGAACAATGCAATTCCGGTCAGCAGGAAGAAAAACCAGAACACCGGCGCGGTGAACTCGACCATCGCCGAGAAGCCATCCTTCTGCAGCGCGCCGAACGCAACCAGCGCAAGGGCAATCGCACCCTGCACGAAGAACGCCACAATGGGTACGTTGCGCGCGCCCTGCCAATGGCTCATGAAGCCGAGCTGTGGCCAGTCTCTGCCCAGCGCGTAGTTGGTGCGTGCACCCACAATCATCGTCGCGTTGATCGACGTCAGCGTGGCGATGCCGACGATCACGCCGATCAACTTCGCGCCGAACGGCCCGAATGCCGCCTGCATCACGTCGGCGCCGACCGCCTTGCTCTGCTTCATGCCGTCAATGCCCAAGCCGTTGAGCACAGCGAAAACAAAACCCACATAGACCAGCGTGATCAGGACGATCGAGATCACCAGCGTGCGCACGATTGCGCGCGGCCCGCCTTTGACCTCGGCCGAGATGTAGGCGCCTTCATTCCAGCCACCATAGGTCAGCAGCACGAATACCATCGCCAACCCGAACAGCGGCGGCAAGCCCGAAGCGGGCGCTACTGCCGCCGCAGCCGGCGCAGCCACGGGCGTCGTCGCCAACAATCCCGCGAGAGCAACCAGCAGCAAACCGGAGACTTCAAGGATCGTCAGAACGTTCTGAGCGCGCGACGATTCTCGCAGCCCGATAATGTTCAGCACGGTCAGCACAATCACCGTCATCGCCGCATAGATCGCCGACGAGTTTGGCCCGAGCGAAACGACGCGACTCATGTAGTCGCCGAAGACGAAAGCCAGCAGCGCGATCGACCCGGTGGTGATGACGGCGACACGTGCCCACGCGAAGAAGAAGCTGATGTCGCGTCCGTAGGCGCGCGTCAGAAAGTGATAGTCGCCGCCTGCGTTTGGAAACGCGCTGGCCAGCTCCGCGTAGCAGAGCGCGCCGATCAGCGACAGCACGCCGCCTAACACCCACGCGATCAGCATCCAGTCGACCGAGCCCGTTACGCCGGCCACCATCGATGGCGTTCTGAATATTCCGGCGCCGATGACGATGCCGACGACGATCATCACGCCGTCGAAGACCGACAAGACCGGTCGCGGAGCCACTGCCGACGCAGTTGAGGAAGCGGGAACGTTTGATTGATCGATCATCGTGTTCCAAGGGATAGCAAAAGCCCCGCCGGAGCGGGGCTTGGTTGAGCAACCAATGCGGTCTTGCTTGCCGAATCTACTTTCTCGTTCCGGACACTTTCGTTTCTGCGCCACCCGCGCCCTTTAACGTGCCCGTGAGCTCGTTGCCGCGCACGGTACCGGTCAGCGTGCGAGTCACGCCCTTGTCGTCGTTAAATGCAAAGCGAATCTCTTCGCCGCGCACGGTGGCACCCACCAGCGGCTGCTTGGCCGGGCCGGCCGCCACGTCGCCGGTGACCTTCTGATATTTCTGGCTCAGGTTGACCATGTACTGTGCGTTGCCCGCGCCTTGCTCGCGCAACGTCCATGCGCCTTCGACCTTGGCCGGAACGATCCACAGATACGCAGTGCGATAGTCGACTTCCGCCGTTTCATCTGGCTCCCAGTCGCCCATCGTGAATTGATGCGATGTGACGCGCGTGCCCGGCTTCATGTTCAAGATCATCGGACGCAGCCGCAGATTCAGCTCGGGCAGCAGGTACATCGTGACCACGCTCGCCTTACTGAAGTCTTCCTTGAAAACGTCGCCCTGGATAATGCGTGTCTTGCCTGCGAGATTTTCCGCCTGCACATAACACTGCGCGAGCTTTGCCATGTCGGGGTTGTATTCGATGCCGACCGAAGTGGCTCCCAGCTTGCCGGCTGCTATTGCAATCTTGCCGTCACCCGCGCCCAGGTCATACACCACATCCTGAGGCGTGACCTTCGCCATGCGCAGCATTCTCTGCACGATTTCGTCGGGCGTCGGCACCCATACGACGTCCTTCCCGGACTGGCCCACCTGCGGCTTGTAGTCACGATCGCATTCCCGGCGATCCTTGGCATCGACGTTGACCACGGCCGCGGCGAGCAGGCCGGCCAGTGCAACTGCGGTACTGCTGCGAACAAAGCGCGACATCGAGTTTCTCCTTGTGCTTAAACGTGTGACTGAATTATGCATTTCATCGGCCGCGATTGACATCGACGACGACCCGTCCTCGAATCTCGCCAGCAAGAATCGCGTGCGCGGCTTCGAATACGTCGGCCAGTGCGATCTCGCGCGTAATCGCATCGAGCGTAGCGCGATCCAGGTCTTGCGCCAGATGCTGCCACGCCTGCGTGCGGCGCTCAATCGGGCACATTACCGAATCGATGCCGATCAGGCGCGCCCCACGCAAGATGAACGGCGCTACGGTGGTAGGGAAATCCATTCCCTGCGCCAATCCGCAGGCGACCGCCACGCCGCCGTAACGCAGTTGAGCGCACGCGTTGGCGAGCGTGTGACTGCCGACCGAGTCGATGACGCCCGCCCAGCGCTCCTTTTGCATCGGCTTGCCGGCGCTCGAGAGTTCCGCCCGATCGACGATGTCGGCCGCGCCCAGCGTGCGCAGGTAGTCGGCTTCATTGAGCTTGCCGGTGCTGGCGATGACCCGATATCCGCGCTTGGCCAAAATGGCGACGGCGAAGGAGCCGACGCCTCCGCTGGCGCCGGTCACCAGAACCTCGCCACTGCCGACATCGTGATCGACCAGCGCCATCGTGGCCAGCATCGCCGTGTAGCCGGCAGTACCAATCGGCATCGCATCGCGCGTCGACAGCGGCGCCGGTATGCGCACCAGATGCGCGCCTTTGTAACGCCCGCGTTGCGCGAGCCCGCCCCACGCGGTCTCACCCGCACCCCAGCCGTTCAGCACGACCTTGTCGCCGACTCGCAACGTTGACGACGTGTTGACGACACTGCCCGCGCAATCGATTCCCGGGATCATCGGCCACTTGCGCACCACCGGTGATTTATTGGTCAGTGCCAACCCGTCCTTGTAATTGATCGTCGAGTAGTCGATGGCGACCGAGGTGTCCGCGTCGGGCGTGTTGGCCTCCAACTCCGCGTCGTCCAGGTCACGCAGCTCGGCCCGAAACTGATCGGCCTTGGTCAGATAAATCGCGTTGAACATTGAGGTGCGGCAGAACGCGCGCGGCGAGGGACGGCACGATACTACGGCCGTGAAGAAGCGTTGAACGGTAAGGGCGTCAAGCGCGGGCAGAGGGCGTACCGACTCTCTTTTCGGGTTTTCGCTATCGCGCGAACGGGGCATCGTGGCAGAATCGACCGTCCGTCACGACGAGGAGTCAGTTGGCATCGACCGTCATCCCGCTGCGACAAGCTGCCGTTGAGAGTT
>JBGSWX010000430.1:0-4480 GCA_041751695.1 Burkholderiaceae bacterium
CCGTTCGGCCTCGGACTGCGACACCTCGAGTCGCGTTGCGCCATTGGCCCTGAGCACTGCCTCGATGTGTGCGATCTCCTCATCGACTTCCTCGCGCGTGCCGTCGGATTCGACCAGCAGGATCGATTCGGCGTTCAGGTCATAGCCGGCATTGACGAACGGCTCGACGGCGGCCACGGCCGGCCGGTCCATCATTTCCATTCCGGCCGGAATAATGCCGGCGGCGATCACCGCAGCGACCGCGTCGCCACCCTTGCCGACGTCGTCGAACGAGGCCATCACCACTTGCTGGCACACGGGCTTGGCCAACAGCTTCACCGTCGCTTCGGTCGTGATCAGCAACATGCCTTCGGAGCCGATCACCAGCGACAACAGATCAAGCCCTGGCGAGTCGAATGCTTCGGAGCCGATTTCGATCACGTCGCCCTCCACGGTCACTCCGCGCACGCGCAACACGTTGTGCAATGTCAGGCCATATTTGAGGCAGTGCACGCCGCCGGAATTTTCCGCGATGTTGCCGCCGATCGTGCACGCGATCTGGCTCGACGGATCCGGCGCGTAGTACAGACCGAGGTGCGACACCGCATCGGAGATCGCGAGGTTGCGCACGCCCGGCTGCACGACCGCAGTGCACGCAAGCCGATCAATTTTCAGAATGCGATTGAATTTGGTCAGCGATAGCAACACGCCGCGGCCGTGCGGCAGTGCACCGCCCGACAGCCCGGTGCCCGCGCCGCGCGGCACGATCGGCACCTCCATTTCGAAGCACACCCGCGCAATGCGCGCGACTTGATCTTCCGTTTCGGGCAGCGCGACGATCATCGGCAGCTGGCGGTACATCGTCAGCCCGTCGCACTCGTAAGGCCGGGTATCTTCTTCGCGCCACAGCACGCAATACTCTGGCAAGAAGGCTCTCAGCGCAGCGACCACCGCGCGCTGCCGCTCAACGTCGACGGCACCCGTGCCCTCGAGCGGGATGCGCTCTGCCAGCAGTTGCGGAGCGTGCCGTTGCAGCAGCGGTGCGTTCATGCGCACAAAGTATCACGAGCAATGGCGTGCGCGAATCAGGCCGAGTAACGCTCGACGGCCTTGGCGTTCCATTCGACGCCGCTGCCGATCACGCCGTCGAAGCCAGCCTGACCGTGGGTGATGACCAGCGGATCGGCCACGATCGCGTTCCACCAGTCGGCGTATTCGAGCCAGTGCGCCGTGGGTGTGACAGCGAGCAACTGCGCGCTGATCTCGGGCCACAGATGACTCGACGCTTTCTTGTTGACGGCATGCGCCAGCGCGGCGGCGCGCATCCATCCGGTGACGCCGCCAATCTTCATCACATCGGGCATCAGGTAGTCGCTGGCGTGGGCGTCGAGCGCGTGCTGAAAGTCGAGCGGTCCCCACCAGTTTTCGCCGGCCTGAATCGGTGTCTTCGATTCGCGCGCGATTAGCGCGTGGCCGGCGTAGTCGTGTGCCAGCGTCGGCTCTTCGACCCAGGTGAGTCCTTCAGCGTCGAGCACGCGCATGCGCTGAACCGCTTCGGTGGGCGTCAGGCACTGGTTGTAGTCGACCATGATCGCCATCTCGGGGCCGGCCGCCGCGCGCATCGCGCGAACTACCGCAACGTCTTCGGCCACCGACGGATAACCGATCTTGGCTTTGACGCCTCTGAAGCCGCGCTTCGCCCAGTCTTCCGCCGTGCGCGCCGATACGTCAACGCCGTCGTAGCCGACGGCGCCATACGCGTTGATGGGCTTCGCAACACCGCCGAGCAACTGCGTCAGCGACATCTGCTGCCTGCGCGCTGCCGCATCCCACAGCGCCATGTCGATCGCCGCGACCGCGATGCCGGTCAAGCCTTGCGGGCCGAGCAAGCGCAGGCGTCGCGCCAGCTTCTGCTCAAGATCGTATGGAGCCGCCGCGTCGCCCTTGATCCATTCGCCGAAGCCTGCCACCAGGTCGGCCACCGGCTTTAGCGCTGCCGGCGTGTAGGTAAATACCATGCTGTGGCCGACGCTGCCGTCGTCGCACTCAATGTCGGTCAACACCAGCGGCGATTCAGCTACCGTTCCACTCGCGGTCGTGTGCGGCACGGGCATCAGCACGCGCACGGTGCGCACGCGCAGAGATCGAATCTTCGGACTACTCATGCCAGGCCCTCTCGCTAGCGCAAGAATATAAACGCCGGCGCGGAATGCCCGTTGCGTCTCACCGAGCGCCCGCATCGGCTACGCTGCGCGGAAATGCTGCTTTGCCAGATCAGCGACCCGCACATCGTGCCCGAAGGCACGCTCGCTTACGGCAGGCTCGACACCGGCCGCATGCTCGAGCACTGCGTCCGCAAGATTCTTGCGCTGCCTCGAGCGCCCGATGCGGTCGTGGCGACCGGCGATCTGACCGATCACGGCACGGTCGAGGAGTACGAGCGACTGTCCGAGCTCCTCGCTCCGCTGCGAGTGCCGCTCTATCTGGTCGTCGGCAATCACGACGATCCGCGCACTCTGCGGAGCGTCTTTTCGCAGCACACATACCTGGCCGGCGCAGACGGCTTCGTTCAGTACGCCGTCGAAGACTTCGACGTGCGTCTGGTGGTGCTCGACACGACGGTGCCCGGTGCGCCGGGGGGCGAGTTGTGTGCGCGACGCCTGAAGTGGCTCGACCGCACGCTTCGTGAGTCGAGCCGCCCGACCATCATCGCGCAGCACCATCCACCCTTTGCGACCGGGCTTACGCTGATGGATCGCATCAGTCTCGCCGATCCACAAGCCGAAGCCGACGTGGTCGCGCGTCATCGCCACGTTCAATGCATCATCAGCGGCCACTTTCACCGCACCATTCAGGCGCGCTTCGCCGGTACCGTTGCCTCGGTGTGTCCGAGCACCGCGCACCAACTCATGCTTGACCTTGCGCCGGGCGCCGACGTCCGCTTCACGTTGGAGCCGTCGGGATTCCAGCTGCACTTGTGGAACGGCGAGCAGATCGTCACGCACACCGCGTTGGTCGACGATTTCCCGACGTGGGGCTCGCGTGGCTGAGCGGCCCGCATGATCAAGTGCTCCAACTGCGGCGAGGACAATCCGCCCAAATTCAGGCTGTGCGGTTATTGCGGCACACCGCTGTCCACTGTGGCGTCGCTGCCGGCGCACGAGAAGCGCAAGACCGTGACGCTGATTTTCAGCGACTTGAAAGACTCCACCGCGCTCGGCGAGCGCCTCGACAGCGAAGCGCTGCACGAGGTCAAGGAGCGCTATTTCAACGCGATGGCGGCCGAGATCAAGCGTCACGGCGGCAAGATCGAAAAGTACATCGGCGACGCGATCATGGCGGTGTTCGGTTTGCCGCGCGCGCACGAGGATGACGCCCTGCGTGCGGTGCGGGCTGCGGTCGGCATGCAGTCTGTGCTGCGCGAGTTGAACGAGTCACTGAGCAAGCGCTTTGGTGTCACGCTTGCAAGCCGCACCGGCGTGAACACCGGTGAGGTAGTCGCCGTCGATGATCCGACGGCGGACCAGAAGCTTGCGACCGGAGATGCAGTCAACGTGACGGCGCGGCTCGAGCAGGCTGCGCCGGCCAATGAAATCTACATCGGCGAAATGACTTTCCGGCTCGTGCGAGACGCCGTGGAAGCCGAGCCGGTCGCACCGCTGACGTTGAAGGGCAAGTCTCAGCAGGTTGCTGCTTACCGGCTGATCTCCGCGCGTGGGCAGGAGGGCAACGTGCGCCGGCACGACACGCCGGTGGTCGGGCGCGACGAAGAGCTGGCGGTGCTGCGGTCCGCACGGGAAGCGGTGCTCTCGACGCGTCGCGTGCACATGGTGACAGTGATCGGTGATGCGGGCATCGGGAAGTCACGCCTGGTACGCGAACTGATGGACCGGGTCGGCGCCGAAGCACGCATCGTCTGCGGGCGCTGCCTCTCTTATGGGGAAGGCATCACGTTCTGGCCGCTGCGCGAGATGGTGTTCTCGGCGGCAGGGATTCTCAGCGGGGATACGCCGGACATCGCGCGAGAAAAACTGCTGGCGTGCACCGGCGACGTCGACGTTGCCGATCGCATCGCGTCGGCTACCGGGCTCAGCGTCACACCGTTCCCGCTGCACGAGATCTACTGGGGTGCACGCCGCTTCATGCAGGCGCTGGCCGCGCAAGGGCCCGTGCTCGCGCTGTTCGACGACATCCATTGGGCGGAGCCCGCGCTGCTGGATCTGCTCGATAACCTGCTCCAAACGATCGGTGACGCGCCGGTGCTATTGCTGTCAACGGCGCGCCACGAGTTGCTGGAAGAGCGTCCGCAGTGGGGCGAGCGCGAGCACTCGAGCCGACTGGTGTTGCGTCCGCTCAATCGCGCCGCGGCGTCGCAAGTCGTGACGAACCTGCTCGGCGCGGTAGAGCTGCCGCGCGCTCTGCTCGGGCGTATCGTCAGCACGGCGGAGGGCAATCCGCTGTACGTCGAACAGATGTTGGCGATGCTGATCGAGACCGGCGC